>WXFE01000178.1 GCA_009881065.1 Bacteroidales bacterium
GAGCCCCGCATTGAGCGGGGAGCCAGGCATTGAGTTGGAAGCCCGGCAATGAGCAATGAAGCCTGTAATGAGCATGGAGCATGGCAATGAGCAACGAGCCCCGCATTGAGCGGGGAGCCAGGCATTGAGCTGGAAGCCTGGCAATGAGCAATGAGACCGGTCGGCCGGAATGAGTCGCTTATATTTCAACTTTCAATGAATACTTACTATATTTGAAGAAATCTATCCACTTTATATCATGGCACGAACTCTAACATTTTCACAATTGAGGAAGATCAAGGACCAGCTTCCTGACGGGAGCATAAGAAAGATAGCTGACAAGCTTGATTTGGAAGAGGAGACCGTCAGGAATTATTTCGGTGGCTGGAACTTTGACCGCGGGCAGAGTGCCGGCATCCATATAGAAAAAGGACCCGAAGGGGGCATAGTCACAATAACAGACACTACCATACTCGACCTTGCCGAAAGTATGATTGCCCGCTAATTCTGCTATTTACAGGGAACCAAAAAGGCAAAAGTTCCTACTTTTGCCTTTTTGGTTTTAATCATGGAGCATCCGTTCATCATAACTGCGGAGGAGAAGTACGGAAAACTTCTCCGGGAGAAGTGCACTCAGATTTTCTCCGGCACTGACATGCCTTCGCATGATCACCTGCATCATGACCGGGTGTGGAAAAATGCAGCCTCTCTTATCAGTCGTCTCGCCGATGCCGGATTGATCACTGATGAGAATCTGGCAGTCAAAGCTATAATAGCCTCATTCTTTCATGATACCGGACTGACGGTCAACCGTGGCCCTGACCATGGGATTGAGAGCAGGCATATATGCAGCGCTTTTCTTGAAACAACTGGCCTGACAGAAGAAGAACGGCATGAAATACTTGACGCAATTGAGAAGCATGACAACAAGGAATACACCGGCAACTCAGATCCCTGCTCACTGGCAGCAATAATTTCCGTGGCAGATGACATGGATGCCTTCGGAGAGGCAGGCATAGGCCGGTATGAGGAGATTTATTCCATGAGGGGTATTCCAGCCACGGAGATGCCCGGCCTGATAGTTGCAAACGTGCTTTCACGCCTGAGGCACCTTGAATCAACATACAAAATATTCCCTGACCTCATTGCAGAAATGAGGGCAGAGGCCGAAACAGTAATCAACCATTTTACAGATAAAACCTGATGACACCCACGTGTATCAAACAGACTAACACCTCTTTATATAATTTTCAGTCATATGGGTTACATCAGACCTTTAGAATCAAAATTATATACTGATGAAAAGATTAATTACAGCAATCCTGTCAGTAATAGTGCTCATATCAGGCGTATCGGCACAGCAAAGCAATGACACACCTGTCCTGAGATATGATATGAACAAGAGCCTTTCATGGGAAGAGGCAATAGGCTTTTACAGTGACCTTGATAAAAAGTACAGTGAGGCCACCCTCATGGAGATGGGGATGACAGATGTGGGCCGCCCGCTTCATCTGTTCATAATCTCCTCCGACGGAGAGACCGATCCTGCCGAGATACGCAGGCAGGGCAAAACCATTGTGCTCATTAACAACGGCATACATCCCGGCGAGCCGGAAGGCATTGATGCCAGCGCCAGGTTCGCGGCTGACCTGCTTTCAAACAGGAACGGGATGAAGAAGTACCTTAAAAACTGTTCGGTGGCCATCATACCGGTTTACAACATAGGAGGAGCGCTGACGCGAAGCCCCTACTGGCGGATGAATCAGAACGGCCCGGAAGAGAAGGGAGCACGGCGGAACACACGGTTTCTGGACCTGAACCGTGATTTCGTGAAGCAGGACTCGCGCGATGCGAAGGCTTTTGCAGAAATATTCCAGTTCCTTGACCCCGATCTGTTCCTCGATACTCATACCACAAACGGGTCTGACCATCAGTTTACTGTAACGCTCATTGCCACACAGCCTGAAAAAATGCACCCCGAAATGGAAAAGTTCTTCCGTGAGAAGATGCTGCCGGAGTTGTACAGCCGGATGAAGGAGGAGCACAGGAATGAGATGGTGCCATACGTCCAGTACACTGAGAGAGGAGATATCAGGGCCATAACAGGCTTCAAGGAGGAGGCTTACTACTCAACCGGTTACACCGCCCTCTTCAATACATTCGGATTCATGACTGAGACACTGGTCCACAAGCCATACCATGACAGAGTCATAGGGACGCTCCAGTTCATCACTGAGCTGGTGAGATTCGGATCACAGAACAGCAAGGAGATACTCAGGCTGAGAGCCGATGCCCACCGGCATCTGATGGCAGCGAAGGAGTACGTTCTTGACTGGGCGCAGGATACCACCAGGTGGGATGAGATTCAGTATCATGGTTACGCTTACGAACAGACAACTACCCCTATCACCGGCAGAAAATCAGGTTTCTACAACCATGAAAAGCCCTATTCCGAAACCATCAGATACTACAACTACTTCAGACCGGCCTTGACTGTCACCGTACCTGATGCCTACATAGTGCCGTTCGCATGGGAGGAGGTCATCAGGCGTCTGGAGGTTAACGGTGTACAGATGAAACAGTTGCAGCATGACACCACCATAACGGTTGAAACTTATTACATTGACAGCTTTGAGCCTGCCAGGAGAGCCACCCAGGGACACTACTTCAACAGCAATGTGAAGCTGCGCACCGTCACCCAGGAAGTGAGCTTTTTCAGGGGCGACTATGTGGTACCGGTAAACCAGAAATCAAAGAGATACATCATTACGATGCTCGAGCCTCAGAGCGCATCAGGCTTCTTTGCCTGGAACTTCTTTGACTCGTTTCTTGAGGGGCAGGACTGGTTTTCGGTATGGGGGTTTGAGAGTCACCTCAAGGAGTTGCTTGACCATGATCGCGATCTGCAGGAAGCATTTGAAAAGGCAAAGCAGTCAGATACGAATGTTGCATCTGACCCGGTGGCACAGTTGCAGTGGCTTTACCAGCATACC
>WXFE01000179.1 GCA_009881065.1 Bacteroidales bacterium
CCTAGAACGACTGCATCTCGTACAGTTTCCTGTAGATACCATCCGGATTCCTGATGAGTTCCTCGTGTGTTCCGCACTCCTCTATCCTGCCATCTTCCACTACCACTATCATGTCTGCATGCTGTATGGTGGAAAGGCGGTGGGCGATTACTACCGAAGTGCGGTTTTCCATCAGCTTAATCATGGCATCCTGCACCAGCCGCTCTGACTCAGTATCGAGGGCCGAGGTGGCCTCATCAAGGATAAGGATCGGCGGATTGGCCATGATGGCTCTTGCAATGCTGATTCTCTGGCGCTGACCTCCACTTAGTTTGTTGCCCCCCTCGCCAACAATATACTGGTAACCCTCAGGTGTCTCAGTTATGAATGCGTGAGCATTGGCTATTGTGGCAGCCCGCACAACACTCTCCTCATCCCTGACTTCATCAAAGGCAAATGATATATTATTATAAAAGGTATCATTGAACAGTATTGCCTGCTGACTCACAATACCCATCAGTTGCCTGAGATCCCTTATATTAACGTCCCTCACATCTACTCCGTCAATGAGTACGGCGCCACGGTCGGGGTCAATGAATCGTGGTATGAGGTCAGCAAGGGTCGACTTGCCCCCTCCCGACCGGCCCACTATGGCAACAGTTTGTCCCTTCCTTATTGTGAGCGAGATATCCTTCAGCACGGGGTCATTGTTATAGGCAAACCACACATTTCTGAACTCTATACTGTCATTGAAGCCTGTTATCCTGACTGCGTCGGGTTTCTGTGTTATTGTCTCACCGGCGTTAAGCACCTCGTTTATCCTGTCAATTGAGGCCATCCCCTTCTGTATGCTGAACCATGCGCTCGATATCGCCTTTGCCGGCTGTATTATCTGTGAGAATATAACCACGAATGCAATGAGCCTGTCAGGTGACATGTTCCCTGTGCCCCTGAGCGCGAGGAATCCTCCGTAGTAGATGACAATGAGCAGCACCACTGTTGAAAGGAACTCACTTACCGGGTGGGCGAGATATGCCTTGCGCGCCACTCTCCTGAAGGTTTTGGTAAATTTCTCATTTGCCGTCCCGAACTGCCTCCTCATCTTGCCCTCAGCATTGAATCCCTTTATGATGCGAAGACCGCTGAGTGTCTCCTCGAACACTGAAAGAAGCCCTCCCAGCGCCTGTTGTCCGACGAATGAAAAGCTTTTAAGGCTCATGCTGATACGTGCAATGAACCATCCGCTCACCGGCAGCATCAGCAAAGCGAACAGGGTCAGCTGAGGACTGGAAACAAACAGGTACACGAGGAAAATAATAATTGTAAACGGGTCGCGGAAGAGCATGGAGAGAGATGACATCACCGAGACTTCTATCTCCTGCACATCATTTGACACCCTTGTCATCAGGTCACCCTTGCGGGCCTCCGAGAAATAGGAGAGCGGCAGGCGCAGTATCTTGTCATAAATCCGGTTCCTGACATCCCTGACGGTTCCTGCCCTGAGACTTGCCATACAGTTGTTGGCCAGGAAGACAAAGAGGTTCTTGAAAAAGCTGGCCACCGCGAATACGATGACCACGATGAGGAGTGTTCTCATCTCTCCGTAGCGCTCAATAGAGGAGGAGAAGAACCAGTTGGCCCAGTCCTTGAGGTACGATGCGGAAAGGGTAAAGGGTCCGGGATCAGGGACAGGAGCCACCCTTTTGAACAGTATCTGGAGAAACGGTACAATAAGGGTGTAGGTAAACAATGCAAAAAAAGCGCTGATGATGTTGAATCCCATATTCTGCACCGCGAGCCATTTGTAGGCCCTGAGGTACTGCAATAGTATCCTGATGCTCTTCATCTCCTCGTATCAGAATCCGGTATAATTGAACGGGGTTATGGCCTTCATCTCCTCCCTGACGGATTCTGTGACATCAAGGGTATCAATGAACTGTCTGATTATCTCACCGGTTATTGTCTTATTGGTACGTGTGAGAGCCATAAGTGCTTCATATGGTTTCGGGTAGCCTTCCCTGCGGAGGATAGTCTGCAGTGCTTCGGCAACAACAACCCAGTTATCTTCGAGGTCTCTTTCAATCTTCTCACGGTTGACGATGAGTTTTGCCAATCCTTTTTTAACTGATTTCCAGGCAATGAGGGTATGAGCCATAGCAACCCCTGTGTTGCGTATGGTGGTTGAGTCTGTCAGGTCGCGCTGCAGCCTCGAGACCGGCAGTTTGGAGGAGAGATGACGCAAAAGTGCGTTTGCCAGCCCAAGGTTTCCTTCGCCGTTTTCAAAGTCAATGGGATTGACCTTGTGCGGCATGGCCGATGATCCGACCTCTCCCTTCACTATGGTCTGCTTGAAATAATCCATTGAGATATAGCTCCAGATATCCCTGCACAGGTCAGTGATGATGGTATTGATCCGGCTGATGCAGTCAAACAGCGCAGCCAGTCCGTCATAGTGTTCTATCTGGGTTGTAATCTGCTGTCTTTCCAGACCCAGCCTCTCATTCAGCAGCCTGTCAGCAAATTCCGGCCAGTTGACGGCGGGATATGCCACCCTGTGGGCATTGAAGTTACCGGTAGCTCCTCCGAACTTGCCGCTGTACTTCATGGTCATAAGCATCTCCAGCTCATTGCCAAGCCTATCGGCAAATACGGCGATCTCCTTGCCCAGTCTCGTGGGAGAAGCCGGCTGGCCATGGGTTCGTGCCAGCATGGGTATGTCAGCCCACTCCCCTGCCATCCTGTTCAGGGACTCACGCAGCGAGACAAGCATGGGCGTCATGACCTCCCTAACGGAGTCACGGATGGCCATGGGCATAGCCGTGTTGTTTATATCCTGCGATGTAAGCCCGAAATGAACGAACTCAGACCATTTCTCCAGCCCAATGGCTGTGATCTGCTCCTTGACGAAGTATTCAACAGCCTTGACATCATGATTGGTAACCGCCTCCTTCATCTTGATAAAGTCAGCGTCAGCCGGAGAGAATGAGTTCCATACAGCCAGCAGCTCCTTTTCCTTTTCTGCAGGGAAGCCTTCGAACTGCGGCAATCCTGCATGTGACAGCGCTATAAAATATTCAATCTCAACCAGTACACGGTAGCGTATCAGGCCAAACTCCGAAAAGAATGGCACCAGCTCTGCCACCCGCTCACCGTAGCGGCCATCTACCGGTGAAATTGCCATTAAACGATCCATATCTGTCTCTCCTCAACCCGGTTTTACCTCTGTTTTAAAAACCAAAAATAGTATTTTGTTCTGGTCTGAAAAAATTGAACCTTTGCATTTACCTGCGGGATGAATATAAGAGATGGAAAAGATAAGGGTTTCAGCTGTAAAGTACATAAACAGCTATCCGTTCATGATAGGCCTGCGTGACAGTGAGGTCGCAGCCATGATTGACCTCGGTGTGTGTCATCCATCGGAGTGTGCCAACAGGCTCATTGAGGGAAAGGCAGACATTGGACTGATACCAGTGGCGATGGTTGCAGGTATGAAAGAGTATCATCTTGTAAGTGATTACTGCCTGAGCACCAACGGAGAGGTGCGTACGGTCCTTCTCGTAAGCAACACCCCGTTTGATGAGATCAATACCATATATCTTGATTACCGCTCACGTAGTTCCGTGACCCTTTGCCGCATCCTCGCGGCGAAAGCCTGGAAGCGTGAGTACAGGTGGTTCCCGGCACCGGAGGAGTTTGACATCACCGCCATGAAACACGGTGAGGCTGCCGTGATGATAGGCGACCGCTGTTTCGAATATGCCAGACATTTCAGGTACAGACTTGACCTTGGCCTGGAGTGGAAAAAATTTACCGGGCTGCCGTTTGTATTTGCCTGCTGGGTATCAACACGCCAACTGCCGGAACAATTTACCGCTCTTTTCAACAAGGCGCTGAGCGAAGGACTCGAAAGAAGGAATGAATCAGTCACACTCCTGCAGGAGGACTCCTCAGCCACACCTGAAGAGGTTATCTCCTATCTCAACCATAACATTGACTTCAGCCTTGATGAGAGGAAGAGGGAGGCTCTTGCAAAATTCATTGAATACATTAAGGAACTAAATATAACCCCATGAATCCCACATGCATCGGATATACAAACATAAACTCAGATATTGTTCAGGCATGTGGGTTCCAACAAACCTTTAAAGTCAGAATTATATTATATTAAAACCCACATGTATGAGATATACAACCATGAATTCAGATAATTTTCAATCATGTGTGGTTCCAGCCGACCTTTAAAAACTATATGCGGATGAAAAAGATACTATTCATTTTTATTCTTATTCCGTGCACCATAGCAGCAATTGCAGGTAGTGCCACCCTGTCGGTGACACCGGGGAATGATACGGTTCCCGATTCCTCAGTCATTGCCCGGGCCGGGCAGGTATCACACAACAGCAATACACTGATTTACAAGTGTGAAATGAAGAAGACTATAGCTGCTCCGCTGTGGCGCAGCGTAAAGAAGAGCTTTGCCGAGGCTGACTCTCTGAACGCTGATTTCATGCTGATTCACATGAATACCTATGGTGGTCAGGTTGATATTGCCGACTCAATGCGAACACTCATCCTCAACTATGATATCCCGGTGTTGGTTTTCATCGACAACCAGGCTATTTCCGCAGGGGCGCTGATAGCCGTGGCTGCTGACAGTATCTATATGCGTTCGGGGGCCGGTATCGGGGCAGCCACAGTGGTTGACCAGAGCGGGCAGAAGATGCCTGACAAATACCAGTCGTTCATGAGGGGGATGATGAGAGCCACTGCTGAAGCCCATGGCAAGAAGCCGGTTATTGACGGCAATGACACCACCTGGGTATGGCACCGTGATCCGGAGATTGCGCAGGCTATGGTAGACCCCTCGATTGTCATCAGGGGGATTGTTGACACAGGGCAGGTACTGACACTGACCACACTGGAGGCAATCAAATACGGCTTCTGCGAAGGCCAGGCCGAGACAGTGAAGGAAGTAATAGAAAAGGCCGGAATAAAGGAGTATACCATAAAGGAGCTGAAGCTGACACTGGTTGACAAGATAATCATGTTTCTGGTTAATCCCGTAGTCTCAGGGCTGCTGATAATGCTGATCATCGGAGGCATCTACTTTGAGCTCCAGTCGCCCGGTGTGGGATTCCCCCTGGCAGCCGCCCTCTTCGGGGCACTGCTCTACTTCGCACCGCTCTACCTCGAAGGTATAGCTGCCAACTGGCATATTGTGATATTCGTAATAGGAGTAATACTTCTGCTGGTGGAGATATTTGCCTTTCCGGGTTTCGGGGTTACCGGGGTGCTCGGAATCATAGGCATTGTGACAGGACTTGCCCTTGTAATGGTTGACAAGATAGTCTTCAGGTTCGGACCTTCGATTGACGGTGTAAAAGAGATAACAGGAGCTTTCGCAATAGTTATCCTGTCAGCCGTGCTTTCATTCCTGTTTTCATTATGGCTTTCGAGAAAGCTCTTTGCCCCGAACAGGCTCTTCGGCAGCCTGGCTCTGGAGACAACGGTGGACAAGGCTGATGGATTTGAAAGCTTTGACACCGGCAAGCTTCAATCACTCGTTGGAAGCCATGGAGTGGCACATACCGTGCTTCGCCCGTCAGGGAAAGTGATGGTAGGGAATGAGATTTACCCGGCAGTGGCAGAGACAGGCTTCATCTCCAGGGGAACAGACGTAATAGTGCGCAGGGAAGAACAGGGTCAGCTTTATGTGGTAGCTGCAGATAAAGCCTGAGCCCGGCAATGAGC
>WXFE01000180.1 GCA_009881065.1 Bacteroidales bacterium
GTTTTCTGATTATTCTGCCCCCCAATCTTCAAAGGACGTGCCGCGGCAGTAAGTCTGACAGAGTGGCAGTCCGGAGTCACCAATCACCAGTCAGCATCATAATCAGATAACCGGATGCGTTGAAGAACCTCAGGAAGGCATCAGGAATTGTAAAACCTGGTCAGCTCACCGCTTCTGTCAGCCTTTTCAGCCTCTGGCATGCGAGGCGGATCTCATCTTCGGAGATAGTGAGCGGGGGCGCTATGCGAAAGGCTGTGGAACAGAAGAGAAAATAATCGAGCAGCAGTCCGTATTCCGGTGCGTGGGAAATCATGGCCGGGATGATTTCCGGTTTTTCAGGTACCACTGCCAGGAGGAGACCCTCGCCCCTTATCTCTCTGAAAGGCATTCCTGCCAGTTCTTTTCTGAACAGCTTTTCCTTTCCCCGTGCAGCGCCAGCAAGGCCTTCACTGACAATCACTTCCAGTGATGCCAACCCTGTTGTACAGCAGAGAGGATGTCCTCCAAAAGTGGTTATATGTCCCAGTGCCGGGTCACGGGTCAAGGATGACATTATTTCACGTGAAGCGATGAAGGCTCCAAGTGGCAGTCCTCCGCCGAGCGCCTTTGCCAGCACCAGGATGTCAGGAATGACATTGTACCTGCTGAGTGAAAAGAGGCTGCCGGTGCGGCCGAATCCTGTCTGCACCTCATCGAAAATCAGCATGGCGCCGTGCCTGCTGCATGCACTCCGAAGTCCGTCCAGGAAGCCCTCTTCCGGCTGCACCACACCCGCTTCGGCCTGCACGGGCTCAACGAGGACGGCGGCAGTACCGCTGCTGATCATCTCCAGAGCCTCATTGGTGTTGAACCCGGCCATGGTTGTGGCTGGCATCAGAGGCCTGAAGGCGTTTCTGTACTCCTCCGAGCCCTGGACGCTGAGAGCCCCGGTGGTGGATCCGTGGTAAGCATTGCGGAAATAGATGATCTCATTGCGACCGGTATACCTGCGTGCCAGCTTGATGGCTCCCTCTATGGCTTCGCTTCCCGAGTTGACAAAATAGACTGACTCCAGCGGGGGAGGCAGCAGTGACGCAAGGCGTCCGGCATACTGCACCTGTGGACTCTGTATCACCTCGCCGTAGACCATGAGGTGCATATACCTTCCGGCCTGTCCGGTCAGTGCAGCCATGACTGCCGGATGGCGATGGCCGGTGTTGCTGACCGATACACCTGAGATAAGATCAAGGATATCACGGCCGTTGCTGTCATACAGAAATGAACCTTCCGCCCTCTCAATCTCAAGCATGAGTGGCGAGGGAGAGGTCTGTCCGATATGGTCAAGGAAAAGTTGCCTTTGTGAAGGCATCAGCGCTGCATTATATTAATGTAGTTCATTATCCCGTCGCGGTATGACTTGCCCACGGGCAGAATCTTCGTATTGCCGCCGATAGCTATTGTAAGGCTGTTTTCGGTGATCGACCTGATAACGCTTTTGTTTACGAGGTACGAACGGTGGATTCTCACGAAGAGGCTTGAGGGCAACTGCTGTTCTATGCCCCTCATGGTAAAGTGGATGGTATATTTCTCGTCCCGTGTATTGACACTGACATAATTCTCAAGAGCCTCAACAAAGAGTATCTCCTTGAGCTTCAAACGCACAAGCGAAGAACCCTTTTTAATGAAGATTTCCTCCTCACCTGCAGATGACGGCACAGACCTGGGTGCATAGTATTTCATGATTTTTTCCACCGCACGGCAGAAACGCGGGTAGGTAATCGGTTTGAGAAGGTAGTCTATGCCGTTGTAGTTAAAAGCCTTGTAGGCATATTCTTCGCTACCCGAAACAAATATGATATGCGGAGGATTTTCGAGGCTCGACAGGAAATCGAAGCCATCCATCTCCGGCATCTCGATATCGAGAAAGATGAGTTCTATATCACTTCGTGACATCAGCAGGTTTCGTGCTGACAGAGAATCAGAGTAACTTCCCACGAGAGTAAGGGAAGAAGACTTACCTACGAATTCCTCGAGGGTCCGGAGCCATACAGGGTCATCATCAACAATAATACAATTCATTCCCGGAACAGGTAGTTAGGTTTGAGCGTTGCAAACAAATATACTAAAATAATTGACAAAAAAATTGCCCCGGTATTTAATGAACACAAAAAAAACGGGCCGGCCGGTATCAGGAAAAGAAAATAAAAAGGGGTGCCTGCGCACCCCTGAAAGTTTTACTTGAGTTCTTTTAAAAGAGCCGGAGCTGCTTTGAATTTCACGACTTTCTTTGCGGGAACATTCAGTTTGGCGCCGGTGCGGGGATTGCGAACAACTCTTGCACTTCTCTTTTCAACTTTGAAAGTACCCATTGAGGGGAGCTGGAGCCTTTGGCCTTTTTTCATGGCCTCACCAAATGAGCTTATGAAAGCATTCAGAGCAATGTTGGCATCTTTAAGAGAAAGCCCTGCTTTTTTTGCAATGCTACTTACCAGTTCTTTTTTTGTCATAGTCAGTACAATTTAGGGTTAGACCAAATTTTCTAATTGCCTACAAATTTATTTCATTCTTATTCAAAAGCAAGTTTTTATAACCTTTTTTATGCCTGAAAGGCCGGTTTTTATGATATTTGAGCACTTTTTCCGTTCATACCCCCCGGTAAGATGGTGAAAAGAGACTCGTTGATGGTGTCAGGCACCCATTTACAGGGGAGTTTTGAGAAGCAGAGAAGGGAGCCGGATAAGCTTTCCGGTTAAATTTTTACCACCGGGCAGAAAAGCAAAAAAAGATTATATTTGCACCCGCTGCGCCCGTCACCCACGGTGAGTAAGGGATGCAAAGGGAGAAATGGCAGAGTGGTCGATTGCGGCGGTCTTGAAAACCGTTGTCCGGGCGACTGGACCGGGGGTTCGAATCCCTCTTTCTCCGCAGACCGTAGCACTCCTGTTCCGTCACTGACAGAACAGGTTTTTTATTTTACGGCATACCGGACCGGGCTCGCCCGGGGGTGAGGGATGACGGAAAATAAAACAACCCTCATGCACCGCCCGGTGCATGAGGGAGTGCTATGGTCTGCAGGTTCCCCCGCCAGGGATCACAAGCGAATGAAATGAGCGGGTAATCCCACATTCTCCCCTATCTTTGCATCAATACCCGGAATATGACAACTGACATCACTCTCGAGGTTACCGGACAGACAACCCTGATGCCCTTCCTCATCAGCTCGCTGAAAAAGAAGAGCCGCGACAATATCAAGTCACTCCTGCGAAACCGCCAGGTACTGGTCAACGGCGAGCCGGTGACACAGTTCAACCATGAACTGAAACCGGGTGACTCAATAACCATCTCCGCCACAAGGCACACCACAGGAGTGATGGCACGCAACATGCGCCTGGTCTATGAGGATGAGCACCTGGTGGTGATTGACAAAAACGCGGGGCTTCTCTCAATGGCTTCGGATAATGAAAAGTATCTCACCGCCTATAATATACTCAGCACATACGTAAAGAGCCAAAAACCGTCAAACAGGATATTCATCGTCCACCGTCTCGACCGCGACACCTCGGGGCTGATGATGTTCGCACGAAGCAAAAAGGTGCAGAGCCTCCTTCAGCGCAACTGGAAACAGAACGTCACTTCACGAACCTATGTCGCCCTCGTCGAAGGCGAGGTGACCGAACCGGAAGGGGTCATAAAATCATATATATATGAGAGCAGGTCACTGGTAATGCACTCAACACGCAATCCGGAAAAAGGCGAGCTGGCAATCACAAGATTCAGAAGAATAAAAAGCGGAAAGGATTACTCCCTCCTTGAGGTGACACTCGAAACGGGAAAAAAGAACCAGATAAGGCTTCACATGCAGGAG
>WXFE01000181.1 GCA_009881065.1 Bacteroidales bacterium
ACAGTGGCGAGGAAGTGGTCATACTGGTTGATCCCGTTGCCTCCGGTATATGTCGGCAGCCATGCTCCGGCGCCACCCGCTGCTGCAGTGTCAATTGAAGTTCCTCCCCTGGAATACTTGACTATCGCAATTTTCTCATCAGGGAAGAGTTCCTTCATTCTCCCGGCAAAGGTAAGTTCCACGCCAAAACGATCTGAATAGGTGTTGGCAGTGCCGTCACTTGCGAAGCCGGCGCCGTGTCCAGGGCAGAGGGTGGTCCATAGTCCGCGACCGTCAATCGTGGTATTATCTCCCACCGGGTTACCGTGATAAATCATGATGCCTTCATACTCGCCAGTGAGTTCGGAAGGGAGCTGTGATACATAACCGTAGCCATCCATATTTGACTGGCCACCAAGGTAATATAAGTGATATTCAGTCCCTTTCGGGTTACACGACTGAAGCGCTGCAAGAATTACAGCAAGCAGGACAAATAGTGTTTTTTTCATAGTTAAAAGGAATGTTTTAATTGCGGTTAAGTTGCCTAAAAGTAGCCAAAATTTCACTATTTTTGTGCTCTTTCAAGCTTAATCAATTTCAAAAAAAGAAAAAATGAAAGGAATAAAAGGAACCCGTACGGAACAGAATCTCCTGAAGGCATTTGCAGGTGAATCACAGGCAAAAAACCGTTATGAATTTGCTGCCAAGGTGGCAAAGAAAGAGGGCTATGAGCAGATAGCAGCCATCTTCCTTGAGACAGCGCTGCAGGAGCAGCAGCATGCCAAGCGTTTCTTCAATTATCTTGAGGGAGGCATGGTTGAGATCACCGCTGCCTATCCCGCTGGCCAGACCTTAACCACCAAAGATAACCTTGAGGCTGCTGCTGAGGGTGAGCATGAGGAGTGGGCTGAACTCTATCCGATGTTTGCCAAAGTGGCCGAGGAGGAGGGATTTAAAGAGATCGCTGCCTGCTTCAAGGCCATCTCTGCTGCCGAGAAAACGCATGAGGATCGTTACAGGAAGTTGCTTGAGAACGTTATGGGCGACAAGGTGTTCGAGCGTGACGAGAAGGTCTTCTGGTACTGCCGCAAGTGCGGTTATGTGCACTTCGGCACGAAGCCGCTGAAGAACTGTCCGGCATGTCTCCACCCGTTCAATTACACCGAGGTATACGCGCAGAACTATTGATCTCCTGCCTGGCGGTATGATTGACGGAGAAAAGATGCTCAGCCTGATGAAGGGCAGGCAGAGTGAAAGGAGATTCCTCAGCAAACCGGTTGAGAGCGAGAAGATTGAAAGGATCACTGCGGCGGGAAGGTTGTCACCCTCTGCCTGCAACGGCCAGCCATGGCATTTCATTGTGGTTGACGAGCCGGCTCTGCGTGATGAGGTGGCAGCCGCCACCGAAACGGCTGTGCTGCGGATGAACGCCTTCGTCAGGGAGGCGCCTGTACTGATAGTGGTGGTTCGTGAAAAATCCAATCTCGCCTCCCGTGCAGGAGACCTGATCAAGCAAAAGGATTATTCACTGATTGATATCGGGATAGCTACGGCATCGATGGTTTACCAGGCTGCCGCGGAGGGGCTTGGTACATGCATCATAGGGTGGGTAGATGATAAACGGATCAGGCAATCCTTTGGCATTCCGGCATCAAGAAAGGTTGAACTGGTGATCGCCGTGGGTTATACTGACAACCGTCTGAGGGAAAAATCGCGCAAACCACCGGAAGATATCATCACCTACAATCGATATTGATATTACATACAGGTAACGCCGGGTCTCAGACCCGGCGCTGCATTCAATATACACGATATCTGCATCACAGGCAGGTAACGCCAGGTCTGAGACCTGGCGCCATCCGCATCCATGCAGAATATCTCCATTCAGGGAATGATCATCCCAATTTTGCCAGCGCCTCCTTTATCCGGCGGACTGCCTCTATAATACGGTCATCAGAGGTGGCGTATGAGATCCTGATGCAGTTATCGGCGCCGAAGGCTGTTCCGCTGACCATCGCCACACTGGCCTCCTCAAGGAGGTAGAAGGTCAGGTCATTGGCATTCTTCATCACCCTGCCGTTAAAGCTATTGCCTATAAAGTTGCTGATGTCAGGCATGACATAAAATGCGCCCTGGGGTACCCTTACCTTTAGACCGGGAATCTCGCCCAGAAGCCTGCATATCAGATCCCTGCGGCGGAGGAATGCCTCGCGCATCCTCTCCTTCGAGCCACTTTTCGAGGTGATGGCTGCCAGCGCTGCTCTCTGTGAAATAGAGGAGACCCCTGATGTGAACTGTCCCTGCAGCTTGTTGCAGGCCTTTGCCAGCCACAACGGTCCGCCAATATAGCCTATCCTCCAGCCTGTCATGGCATATCCTTTTGAGACGCCGTTGACAGTCACCACCCTGTCGCAGATGCTGCTGAACGATGCCATGCTGACGTGCTTCCCGGAGAAGGTGATATGTTCATATATCTCGTCCGAGATGATGATCACCTGCGGGTACTTCTCAAGAACCTTCACCAGCGCTCCCATCTCCTCCCGCGTGTAGACCATTCCCGTGGGGTTTGAGGGCGAGTTGAAGATGAGCACCCTGGTGCGCGGAGTGAGAGCTGCCTCGAGCTGTGCCGGCGTCACCTTGAAATCGCTATCGATTGATGTCTGAATTATCACAGGCTTGCCCTCAGCGAAGGTGATATGATCAAGATAGCTGACCCAGTATGGAGCAAGCAGTATCACCTCCTCGCCCGGGTCAACCACCGAAAGCATAACATTGATGAGGCTGTGCTTCCCTCCTGCTGACACTATGATCTGATCGGGAGTGTAGTCAAGCCCGTTCTCCTCCTTGAACTTGCGTGATATAGCCTCGCGCAGGTCATTGTAACCGGGCACGGGAGGATAGAACGAGTAGTTGTCGTCTATGGCTTTCTTTGCGGCTTCCTTGATATCGTCAGGGGTATTGAAGTCAGGTTCGCCCAGACTCAGGTTGATTACGTCAATACCCTGTGCCTTGAGTTCGCGGCTTTTCTGTGCCATCGCCAGTGTCTGTGATACCGAGAGTGCCTGTACCCTCCTGCTGATATGTTCCATTGTGTCAGTTTTTTATTGGGTTCGTTACCGAAAAATGTCAAATGTAATTGTTAAAAATGAAAAAGAAAAGGGATTATGGCAGGCCGGGGTGGCATGGCGGGAATCAATGTAATTGAACCCGTGTAAACCGGGTCCATCCTGTCAGGATGATATCTGAATAATCCTGCCAAATCTTTATTAACCTGTCAGGAAAGGCTGAAAATTGATTAATTTGCATCTCACATGTACTTTAAACAACTGCTATTATGGAAACCTTCCTTGAAATACTCAAAATATCCATTCCTGCCCTGCTGGTGATGCTCACCGCGTGGCTGGTTATACGCAACATGCTGCGCGACGACCAGGAGCGCCGGAGGCAAGAGCTGCTGCTTCAGACGGTAAAGACCATAACGCCTGTCAGGCTTCAGGCCTATGAGAGGGTGGTACTGTTCCTGGAGCGCATCTCCCCGGAGTCGCTTATAATGCGCACCGCGAGACCGGAAATGACCTCCCTGCAGCTTCAGTCGGCGCTTGTAAACGCGGTCAGGAGCGAGTATGAGCACAATCTCTCGCAGCAGATATACATGAGCAGTGAGGCCTGGGAGATGGTGAAGAATGCCAGGGGCACCATTGTCAGGATGATCAACAGCATTGCCTCCCAGCTTCCGCCCAACGCCACCGGCGAAGAGCTCTCGAGATTGCTTCTCGAGGAGGTTGTAGAGATGGATGCCGAGCCCACCAGAACAGCAATAGCATACATCAAGTCAGAGCTGGCCCGGATAATGGGATAGCCGGACGGATGCTGACCCGGATAATAGGATAAGCCGAACAGATGCTGGCCCGGATAATGGGATAGCCGGACGGATGCCGTCCCGGACTATTCTGAACGCAGTGCGTTCAGATACGGAAAGAAAAAGAGTTCTACAGGAGGCTGATGCTTCGCTTGACGAATGCGCTGAGCGCCTCTCCCTTGAGCATGTTGTTTGCCAGCATGGCGAGGTCTATCAGCTGCCTCACAGCCTGATGGTCATTTCCGAACCCGCCGAGAATGGTCTTCCTCTTCTCCTCAAGCTGCTTCAGCTCGCCCCTGAGCCTTTCAAGATCATCCTTCTCAACTGAAAGAAGCTCTTCTGGTTTCTTCTTGGCGTGCTCCTTCTCCATGAACTCAATCTCGACCTTCGTTTTTTCGATTCCCGCACCGTTCTTCTTCAACTCGTCGGCATGTTCCTTATCAAGGTCTCCTGCCAGTGAAATGACCAGCGGGTGGTTGGTGTTCAGCACAAGGTCGAAGCTGTCAGGCATCTCTCCGTAAAACGAATATCCCCCGCCAAACTGCGCCATATCCTTCATCCTGCGCATGAATTCGCTCTGCGTGATGACCATCGGAAGGTCATTCTCATCCAGGTTCTCAGCCCTTACGTTGAAACGTGCCTTGTCAGTGTCAGACACCTGTGTGCGGAAAATCTGCACCAGATCATCCGACTGCGACCGGGTAAGCTTCGAGGTATGGCTCTCCTCTTTCTTGATAAGCCTGTCAATCACGTCACTGTCAACCCTTACAAACCTTGATGAAGGTTCCTTTGACTCAAGGGTGTTTATGAGATGTGTATCAAGCTGTCCGTCAAGTACCAGAACGTCATAACCCTTTTCCGCAGCTTTGGCCACATAGGCATGCTGGGCAACCGGGTCAGTTGTATAGAGGTGCACCAGCGACTTGTCCTTATCGGTCTGGTTCTCCCTGATGATCTTGTCATACTCCTCAAGGGTGAAGTATTTGCCATCTGTGTTTTTATACAGGGCGATCTTTGATATCTTTTCAAAGAATTTCTCCTCGGTGATCATGCCGTACTCAATGAAAAGCTTCAGGTCATCCCATTTCTTTTCGAAAGTCTCGCGGTCCTTCTTGAAGATATCTGTCAGGCGGTCTGCCACTTTCTTCGTGATATGCCCGCTTATCTTCTTGACGTTGGAATCACTCTGGAGGTAGCTCCTGGAGACGTTCAGCGGGATATCCGGGGAGTCTATCACACCGTGCAACAGCGTCAGGAAGTCAGGGACAATACCTTCCACGGAGTCAGTCACGAATACCTGGTTGCAGTATAGCTGTATCTTGTTTTTCTGGATCTCGAAGTTGTTTCTGATCTTCGGGAAGTAGAGGATTCCGGTCAGTTTGAACGGATAATCAACGTTCAGGTGGATATGAAAGAGAGGCTCCTCGCTCATCGGATAAAGCTCGCGGTAGAAGCTTGCATAATCCTCGTCCTTCAGTTCAGTGGGTTTGCGTGTCCAGGCCGGCCGGGTATTGTTAATGATCTTCGGCTTGCCGGTATCAACCATTTTGCCGTCCTTCCACTCCTTCTCATTGCCAAACTGCACCGGCACCGGCAGGAAGTTGCAATATTTCTTCAGGAGGCCCTCGATGCGGTTCTCAT
>WXFE01000182.1 GCA_009881065.1 Bacteroidales bacterium
CAACCCGTCCGGATATCAAGATAGGTATCTGCGGAGAGCAGGGTGGTGACCCGGCATCAGTTGAGTTCTGCTTCAAAAACGGGCTCACCTATGTAAGCTGCTCACCCTTCAGGGTACCCATCGCCAGGCTGGCAGCAGCTCAGGCAGCTATCAAGGCTTCAAGAAAGTAAGCTTTATTCCATAACAGGGAATAAGGGTGTCTCAAAAGGGCACCCTTTCTTTTTGTAAGGAGGCATATCTGTAGTCTCCTCTTTTTAAATACATCTGGCAGTCGGTCCTGCCCCCGGGAATCGTTGCCGGGGATCCCCGATCCGCTCTGCAAGAGAGCACGACCTCACGACAGAAGATATTTTCAGACCTTCAGAGTTCTATCTCAGCACCACCCACCTCCGTGACTCATGTCTCCATACTCCTTTTCCGGCTGGCCGACAGGTCAGCCGAAGGGTATATGAACCCGGGGTGATGGCAGGTGACGGATTCCAGGGCAGCGTATGTGCTCCAGCCTCCATGGTACCGGTGAACAGGTTCGCCGTCAGGTGGCCATCGGAGGAGAAGAGGTCAATCTCCACCTGGCCGGCCGACTGCAGAAAAAAGTTGATTCTGCCCTCATCCCTTACCGGGTTGGGATAAACTGTCAGCTCCATATCATCATTTGCCTGTTCTTCTATACCGGTAGGCGAGATAACCATAGCATCATCAAAATACATGGTGCCTGATCGCAGGCCATTTGTATTCTGCACCACTACAATACTGTGATACTGCCACTCGCCAGTGCCGCCTATGCTGCTGAAGGGTATGGCTATCAGATCCCATCCGGCCCAGTTAATTGTTGCAGCGGTAACAATCTGGTTGACCGATCCTGGTGAGTAGAACCAGTATTCAAGGTAGTTGTTGCTGAGATCACCGTAAACCCACATGGCGAACTGAAGGCTGGTACTACTGCCTATGGTTGGTTTGCTGGTGTTAAAAACACGACACACTCCGCCGTCGCTGCCGGTAAAGAGATAATTAAGCTGCCCGGCCGGCGGGTTTGTCTTGTAAACTGAGTTTGAAGCTGTGAAGGTGGTCATGGGATTATCAGTACCGACGGTGCTGCCGCTGGCTTCCGGATCCCAGAAAGCGCCGATATTATCAAATGTCTCCACCACGTGACCGGTCTGATAAGCCTTGGTACGGGTAGTAAAGGTTGCATTCACAGCCTCGCCCAATGTAACTCCAGCCACGTCCTTTACCGATGCATCAATCTCAATATGGTAGCTGGTGTTGAGTTGCAGGGGTGCAGTCAGTTCAAAGCTGTAGCTGCCCTTGCCGCCATCGGAGGTAAAAATCTCACTCCGTTTGGTAAGGGGAGCCGACTGGCTGTCAAGGAGCCTGATGCCCGCAGATGCAGATGCCTGGTCAAGAGGTGCATCAAACCGTACGGTGATCCTTGGATAGAGGGTGATGCCAGTATTATTCCCTGCAGGCCACAACTTTTCAATTACCAGTTTCGGCCGCGCTTTGGTGACAAAGCTGACCTGATACTCCTCCTGAAGATGGACATCCCATAAGGAGGTTGCATCAGTGGTCAGCCTGATGAGATAGGTCGTTTTGGAGGCAAAGCCTGTTTGAGGAGTGACCGTAAGCACCTTGCTTTTATCATCCCACTCATATCTCACATCTGCTGCCGGCTCAAATATGAGTGCTGACTGGACGGCCTCCCGGTCCATGGGGACGTTGAATGTGAAGATAAATGACTGGTTGAATGACAGACTGTCACTGGTTGCCGGCAGATGCCGGACTACCAACGGCACCCGTGCAGTGTCAAAAGAGGGGAGAAAGTCAATCAGGGTTGTCTTGCCTGCAATTACCGAAGCTGAAAGAGTATCATTGTAGAAATCATCCATCCCGCTGACAATGACCTCGTAGTTACCGGGAGGCAGTGAGTCAAACATAAAAAATCCGTTGTTCAGGTCATCAGTAATGATTGTCCTGTTATCCGGCATGAGGGTAACTGTTGCTCCGTTTATCGGAATGTGCTGATCTCTTGTGCCCGGACCAAAGTAGTATGGCGGAGCGGTGAGCTCATCCCTGACCGTGCCGGCGATGATTCCTGTCGGTTCAACGGCAACATTGAAATGCTGTTGCAGCGCCCTGAGCATTGCCCATGCTTCATGGTGGAGATGGTTTTCATTCCGGAGCCTCCACCCCTCAGGTACATAATCATGGAATGATCCTTCTGACAGCACCCCGGGCATGGCAAGGGTTCTGAGCACACCCAGACCCACCTTGTCTCCCCATTCGGGATAAAAGGTCCAGTCGCCCTTAACCCATTGAAATGAATGAGTCCAGCAGTTGCTCTTCTCATAGAGTTTCTCCCAAAGGATCTGTGCCATTGTTTTTGCAGCCGGAAAAACAGGAGAGTTGTCATAGCCCCTGAAGAGCACCAGCGGCTGGTTCCGGGTACCGTCAAAACCGTTGCTGTGAATCGAAAGGAAAAAATCAACATTCGCCTGGTTGGCCATCTCTGCTATAACTGAAAGTTTAAGGTCATCAGAGGTGTAATTTGTTATTCTCGACATATGTACAGTGGCTCCCCGGGCTTGCAGAAGATCGCGCAGGAAGAGCCCCTTGGAAAGGTTCCCCTCCGACTCCCAGAAATCGGTCGCAATCATGTGCCTGTCATCGCTGTCATGCCCTCCATGACCGGGATTAATAAAAATCTTCAGACCGCTGAAGTCCGTTCTCTGGCCATATATAAACAGCGGAAGGCATAGCAGCAGAGCCGTCAGCCAGCAATATTTCCGTGAGTTCATCTGATGCGTACTTTCATAATGTAAATCTCCCCGTTGTCAGTGCAGAAGGCAATCTGTCTGTTGCCGGCCGCGAACGGGAACATCTCTGACCTGTCGGGTGTTGAGGTGAGTGTTACCCGCTTCTTGTCTCCAAGGGAATAGTAAACCAGTTCTGATTCGGTTATCCTGTGCCCGTCATCCTTGTCATCCATTCCTATCACAATCCTGTCATTGAACCACCTGGGAGCATTGATCCTGCCCAGATCATACAGAATAGTGCCGTCAGTATCACAGATGAATGCGCCCTGCCCCCGGTAGTTATATAGGATCTTGCTGCCGTCAGGCGAGAGTGATACCCAAATATAGAATCCGTCGCCGTTAGGCATAAGGGCTTTTCTTTCGCTGCCGCTACAGATCACCGGCATCAGATCCTCCGTCAGAAGGAAGGTTTCGTTGTTGCCTGATTTCAGTGCGGGGCCTGCCTGTTCCACCTTCGTTACCTTATCCGATCTGATAAGGACATTGTTTCCCGCCACTGCGGGAGGAAGGACATCCCTCCCTTTTTCCAGGAGCAGTTCTTTCTCGCCCGTTGCGATGTCAAAAATGCTTACAGACGAGTATTTGACGTTATCAATGAAACGGTCACTCCTGTACACAACCTTCCGGCCGTCAGCGGTTACCGCAGGTTCATAACCGGCGCCGTTATCATTGGTTATCACCTGCACGCTGCCTCTCCTGGCATCAAGCAGACTGAGCCCGTTGTATCCGCTTCCTGACACCATGAGGAGCCCTGACCCCGGTACAACACCGGTCAACAGGTAATACCCGCCCTCTCCGGGTGATACCTTCTTTACGCTCCTGACCCTGATACTCTGCGCATTTATGCTGATTGTCAGGAGTAATGCCGATAAAAGAAAAACAGTTCTCATACTGATTGGTATTGCCCTCTAAAGATAGTCAATAGAGTGTTTGGTTGTCACTTTTTCTTTAAAGCCGGCCTCTTGATTTTTATCAGTGTATTTAGTTGCTTATATTGTTAACTTTGATGGACATCAAAAACCCCGTAATCATGATGTCAGAAGAAATCCTGAAACAATACGGTATTACTGAAGTACAAGGGATAGTCTATAATCCTTCCTATGACCGTCTTTACGAAGAAGAGCTCTCACCCGGCCTGAAGGGATTCGAGAAGGGCACACTGACAACCACCGGTGCGGTGGCTGTTGATACCGGAATATTTACAGGTCGTTCGCCAAAGGACAAGTACATTGTGCGTGACAATACTACTGAAAATACCGTCTGGTGGAAGTCTGAGAGCACTTCTGTCTCTGATAACAAGGCACTTGCGTATGAAGCATGGGACCACTGTAAAAAGATTGCCGTGCGACAGCTTTCAGGCACGAAGCTGTACGTCATGGACTGCTTCAGTGGCGCCAACAGGGATACGAGGCTCTGCGTGCGTTTTATAATGGAGGTGGCATGGCAGGCTCACTTTGTCAAGAACATGTTCATTCGTCCCACTGAGGATGAGCTGAAAGATTTCAAGCCTGATTTTGTGGTGCTGATGGCTTCAAAGGCGGTCAATCCCGAATATCAGAAGTTTGGAATGAACTCAGAAAACTTTGTACTGTTCAACCTGACCGAAAGGATGGCGCTGGTAGGCGGCACCTGGTACGGCGGCGAAATGAAGAAGGGTATCTTCTCTGTAATGAACTACTACCTCCCGCTGAAAGGTATTGCCTCAATGCACTGTTCTGCCAACGTCGGTAAGAAAAACGATGTTGCCATCTTCTTCGGCTTGTCCGGAACAGGCAAGACAACCCTCTCAACCGATCCCGACAGGGCGCTTATCGGTGATGATGAGCATGGCTGGGATGATGATGGCATCTTCAACTTTGAGGGGGGGTGCTATGCCAAGACCATCAACCTGAGCGAGGAGAATGAGCCTGACATATATCGCGCCATCAGGCGCGATGCACTGCTTGAGAACGTGGTTGTGGATGAGAAGGGCGTGATTGACTTCGCCAGTGCAGCGAAGACAGAAAATACGCGGGTCTCCTACCCCATATACCATATTGACAATATTGTCAGGCCTGTCTCCAGGGCGGGTCATGCGAGCACCGTCATTTTCCTCACGGCAGATGCCTTCGGGGTGTTGCCGCCGGTCTCCAGGCTGACTGAGGAGCAGACAAAGTATTATTTCCTCAGCGGCTACACCGCGAAGGTGGCAGGCACCGAAAGAGGAATCAAGGAGCCCGTACCCTCCTTCTCGGCATGCTTCGGAGCGGCGTTTCTGCTGCTTGACCCGATCATCTACGCACGTGAGCTGACCCGGAAAATGAGGATGCACAACGCTGATGCGTGGCTGGTCAATACCGGATGGATGGGAGGACCATACGGAACAGGCAAGCGGATAGACCTCCCTTCAACCCGCATGATCATTGACGCCATATTGAATAAAACCATCAACGACGTGCCCTACACTACTATCCCTGTCTTTAACCTGAGCATTCCCACATCATTGCCCGGCGTGCCCTCTGACCTGCTCGATCCGGGCAAAAAATGGCCTGATTATGAGGCATGGCTGAAGGCAGCGAGGGAACTCGGTGAGAAATTCGTAAAGAACTTCAGCAAGTTCATCTCGAACGCCGAAACGGCAAAACTCGTATCTTCGGGGCCTAAGCCGTAAGAGAACGTCAATGATCATTTCGTTATCAGTTATTGCAGTCGTGTTGGCTTACCTGGCAGGCTCAATCCCCAGTTCCGTCTGGGCAGGTAAGCTCTTTCACGGCATTGATATCCGGGAGCATGGCAGCGGCAATGCCGGAGCCACCAACACCATAAGGGTGCTCGGATGGAAGAATGGCATACCCGTTCTCATCTTCGACCTCTTCAAGGGATGGCTGGCCGCCATGCTGCCAAAACTCCTCGCTGCTGCCCCGGAAAACTCCGAGACAATGATGGTACTGATGATAGTATGCGGCATGGCAGCCATACTGGGGCACGTGTTCCCTCTCTTTGCAGGTTTTCGCGGAGGCAAGGGAGTTGCAACAACATTCGGGGTGCTGCTTGCACTGCACCCCCTGCTGACCCTGACATGCGCAGGCATCTTTCTGCTGGTACTCTTTATCAGCGGTTACGTCTCTCTTAGCTCAATGACTGCCGTGACTATGTTTCCCATACTGCTGGTTACAGTGTTCAGGACACCATCTGCCATACTGATAATATTCTCGGTAGTGGTGGCGCTGGCGGTGATCATCACCCACACCAAAAACATCGGGAGACTCCTCAGGGGCGAAGAGAACAAGTTTATCAGGAAAAAGAAAAGCAATTAGCCGGCGCTTCAGGGCGACATCTCAATCCGGCAACAGCTTCAGAAACGTTCCGGCCTGGTGATGCCTCAGTCAGGCAACAGCTTCAGAAATGTTCCGGCCTGGCGATGCCTCAGTCAGGCAACAGCTTCAGAAATGTTCCGGCCTGGCGACGTCTCAATCCTGCAATTATTTATGAATTATTCCGGCCTAACGACGTCTCAGTCCGGCAATTGCTTCGGCGAACTCCCTGCCCAGGTCAATGTACCCTTCACTGTCATAATGCCACTTGTCACTGTAACCGTAATTGTCAGTTGAGGTTACCAGTGCGGCGTTGCCATCTTCTGCAACAAACCTTGCCTGGGCTTCCCTGACGGCATCACCAAATGTCCAGACAAGGCTGTCGGTATCGTTGTGCGAATCAGATATACGGCCAATTGCCACCGGCATGCCGGGAGTAGAGAAAGCTTTCCGGATGCTGTCAATGAGGGTGGCCAGGTTCTCCTTATAGACAGATGTGGCATAATCATTATTTGCGTCACTCTCACCCTGCATCCAGAGAATTCCTGAGGGAATCAGCCGGTCTGTTTTCCCGTCGCCGTCAATATCCCCAACACTCAACGCTCCTTCCACAGTGGCGAGGAAGTGGTCATACTGGTTGATCCCGTTGCCTCCGGTATATGTCGGCAGCCATGCTCCGGCGCCACCCGCTGCTGCAGTGTCAATTGAAGTTCCTCCCCTGGAATACTTGACTATCG
>WXFE01000183.1 GCA_009881065.1 Bacteroidales bacterium
GCTTCTCCCGTGAGGTGAAGTTAAGCTTTTGTTTTTTCTTCTGGCAATATTCGAGGATCATACTCTTGAAATCCGTCTCCGCTGCCAGCAAGGCGCTGAGATTGAAATGTCTTTTCAGTCCGCGCTCAATGAGGAATTTGCGGGTGCGGTCGTATCCCCTGTTGATGAACAGCGCACCCACGAGTGCTTCCACGGCGTTGCCGTAGAGATTACGGGGCGAGTCTGAGGGTGCCAGGTTGGAGACTATCAGCCTGTCAAGTCCCATGGAAAGGCCAAGCTGGTTGAGCGTCTCGCGGTTGACGATTCGTGCCCGGGTTTTTGTCAGGAACCCTTCGGTTGCCTCCGGGTACAGGTGGAAAAGATAATCTGACAGGATGCAGTCTATAATTGCATCACCCAGATATTCAAGACGTTCATTGTTGACCCTGACGCCGTCAGGAAGGGTATGGGTTGCAGAACGGTGTATGAAGGCCATTTCATACAACCTGAGGTTACGCGGACGAAACCCGAGAAGGTTCTTCAGCTCTGACCGGAATTTGTCACGGTCATGGATGAGTGTGTTGTTTTTCTTCCTGTTAAGCAGGAACACTATTCATTGAATTTCCGGATCAGGATTGATGCGTTGTGACCCCCGAAGCCGAAATTGTTGCTGAGAGCCACATTTACTGTTCTCCGCTGAGCCTTGTTCAGGGTGAGGTTCAGGTTCTGGTCTATTGCAGGATCAGGATTCCTGAAGTTGATTGTTGGCGGAACGATGCCATGAACAATCGCCATGATTGTTGCTATGGCTTCAACTGCCCCGGCGGCACCAAGAAGGTGGCCGGTCATCGATTTTGTTGCGCTGATGTTCAGTTTGTAAGCGTGTTCGCCAAAGAGAGCATTGATGGCTTTTATCTCAGCTATGTCACCAAGAGGGGTGGCAGTGCCGTGAACATTGATATAGTCAACGTCAGAGGGTTTCAGACCGGCTTCATCGATAGCCTGTTTCATTACATTGACAGCTCCTATGCCGTCAGGGTGAGGAGCAGTAATATGATAGGCGTCAGCTGTGAGGCCGGAACCTGCCAGCTCTGCATAGATGCGTGCGCCCCTGGCCCTGGCATGGCCAAGCTCCTCTAGTATGAGGGTGCCGGCACCCTCGCCAATGACAAAGCCATCACGGGTGACGTCAAAGGGGCGGGAGGCAGTGGCATACTCATCATTGTTTGTTGACATGGCCTGCATGGCGTTGAACCCGCCTATGCCTGCCGGATTGATTGACGCCTCCGAGCCTCCTGCAATGAACAGATCAGCCTTGCCAAGCTTTATGTAATAGTATGCGTCAATGAGTGCATTCGTAGAAGAAGAACACGCTGAGACAGTCCCAAAGTTGGGCCCGCGGAAACCATACTTGATTGAGAGCATTCCGGCAGCGATGTTACTGATCATCCTGGGAATGAAAAATGGACTGAAACGGGGCGTGCCGTCGCCCGTAACAAACCCCTTCACCTCGTCAAGAAAAGTCTCTATGCCGCCAATGCCTGAACCCCAGATTATACCGCAACGATCCTTGTCGATTGCCCCGGGATCAAGAGCTGCATCTTTTACTGCCTCATCAGCAGCAATATGGGCGTACTGGGTATAGCGGTCCATTTTGCGCGATTCCTTCCTGTCCAAATAACGTGAAGGATCATACTCCTTGATCTCGCAGGCAAACCTGGTTTTGAACCTGGACGGGTCAAAACGCGTTATCAACTCAGCACCACTGACACCATCAACAAGATTTTTCCAAAAATCCTGCAGATTGTTCCCGATGGGGGTCAGCGCCCCCATCCCGGTAACTACTACACGCCTCATTTATGGGTTACCAGAGATAACTACTTGGCGTTCTCTTCAATATACTTGATGGCTTCGCCTACTGTGCTGATGCTTTCTGCCTGATCATCAGGAATTCCGATATTGAACTCCTTTTCAAATTCCATGATCAGCTCTACCTGGTCAAGAGAGTCCGCACCAAGGTCATTTGTAAAATGTGCTTCGGGAGTAACTTCTGTTTCATCAACGCCAAGCTTTTCAACGATGATCTTCTTTACCCTTGTGGAAATGTCAGACATACTAGTCAATTTTAGGTTAATACTCACTTTTAAAACTCTGCAAAGAAATATATTTGTACCATAAAATTCAAGGAATTTACCGGAAATTTGTATCTTGACAGATATAAGTCACAAATATTCAGTATTTTAAGACTCAAAACTGAGCTCCGCCGGCCCGAACCGAAAAACAGATTAAGTATCAGAATATGAAGAATATAGCAATATTTGCCTCAGGTGCCGGGACCAACGCTGAAAACATCATCAGATACTTTTCGACCGAAAAAAAAGCAAAAGTAACCCTCGTTTTGTCAAATAAGCCTCAGGCTATGGTATTAAAAAGGGCTGCGGCATTGGGAGTGGATGCATTTTTTTTCGACCGGTCTCAATTTTACACCACCGGAGAGGTGCTTATGATGCTGCGCAGGAGGGAAACCCATATAGTGGTTCTGGCAGGGTTCATGTGGCTGGTTCCGGGTGATATTATCGACGAGTATCGTGGACGGATTGTGAACATTCACCCTGCCCTTCTGCCCGGGTTCGGTGGGAAGGGAATGTATGGCGACAGGGTTCACCGTGCGGTACTCGATGCCGGATGCACAGAGAGCGGCATAACCATCCATTACGTGAATGAGCACTATGATTCAGGTGATATAATTCTGCAGGTACGCTGCCCGGTTCTGCCGGGAGATGATGTAAATACCCTTGCATCACGTATCCATGCCCTGGAATACAAACACTACCCCGAGGTGATCAGCAGACTGGTTGATAAACTGGAATGAGGAGGGCACCTCCTCGCCCGGCCACCAGACATAAACTCAGCCAGAGTCACGGACGCAAACTCAGCCCGGCCACCAGGCAAAACCCTGCCCGGCAAGCAGGCAAAACCCTGCCCGGCAAGCAGGCAAAACCCTGCCCGGCCACCAGACAG
>WXFE01000184.1 GCA_009881065.1 Bacteroidales bacterium
CCGGAATTGGCCGTGAGACTGCCATCAGGCTCTCTGATGAGCCGGGCAACGTGATTTATGCCATTGCACGCAACAGAAAAGCGCTTACAAGCCTTTCAGAGGCCGCCAGACATAAAAATATCATTCCTGTGCCCATTGACATTGCCTCGGGACGATCATCGCCCAGAGAGCTTAAAAAGAGGTCTGAAGAGGATATTGAAAATATCCTCAAGGCAGGGCTATCAACTGAGTTTAAAAAGAGACTTAAAGAGGATATGGAAAAAATCATGCCGGCAGCGCTATCCGTTGATTTTAAAAAGAGGCTTAAAAGGATCTATCCCACGTATTCCCTGACTGAAATTTGTCCGGTGATGGCCAGATAACCATTGAAAGCCAGAGCCTGAAGCTCATCTTCACCT
>WXFE01000185.1 GCA_009881065.1 Bacteroidales bacterium
CTCGGGCAGTACCACAATCCCCTCTCCGGGAGAAGCTGCATCAAGCAGGCAGGATATATGAGCCAGGTTGGCATCCCTCTCCTCCCATTTCAGTCCGCATTGTACTATAGTTGCTTTCATTGCTGTAAAAGACAGGTATTTTTTGCTTACAGACTCATAATCAATTAATTAGAGCACTCACTTTAAGAAAGATGATCAATTCTGATGATCAGGTAGTTATTAGCAATCATCTGAAGAATACTCCGAGCTGTTGTTGCTGCATACCTGCACATAAAGATATGCAATAACCTTTATAAAACAGCACCTGTGTCATTGTGTCCGGCAGAATATCCAACCGAAGAGGAGATGGCGCAGGGCATCAGGTTTGAAGTAGTGTCATTGTAATCAGCAGAATATCCAACCGAAGAGGAGATGGCGCAGGGCATCAGGTTTGAAGTAGTGTCATTGTAA
>WXFE01000186.1 GCA_009881065.1 Bacteroidales bacterium
TCATGCCAGATACTCCTGTAATGCCTTTCCCCAACTTTCATAAATTTCTCTTCCCACACGAATTAATCATCAAAATTACTAATAATTACACTAATTCTGAGTATTTGAACAGTTACTTAATTCAATAACAACCATTTTCGAATATCCGACCCGTTTGTTCTACAGCATTAGAATTAATTGATTATCTTTGCATAAGAATAAAACCTATGGTTAATAAAGAGGAATACAGGGCACGGATCATCCGGATAGCAAGCCGGATTTTCAGTCATTACGGCTTCAGAAAGACTACGATGGATGAGATTTCCCGGGCACTGAAAAAGGGGAAGAGTTCAATCTATTATTATTTCCGGAGCAAGGAAGAGATCTTCGAGGCGGTGGTGCTTTATGAGGCGAACCAGCTGCGCCGAAGGCTGACAGCTGCAATCAAGGAGGTGGACTCGCCGAAGGACAAGTTGCGTAACTATATATATGTGAGGATGAGGGAGTTTGCAAAGTTGTCAAACTACTACAATGCTGTCTTTGACAAGAACCTTGATCACTTTGATTTCATCGAAAAGATCAGAGCGCGCTATGACCGTGAGGAGCTCGCCATCATCCGCCTGCTTGTCTATGTCGGGAACAACAGGGGCACCTTTGCCGTGGAAGACAGTGAGTACACTTCCATGGCTATACAGACCATGCTCAAGGGTATGGAGGTTCCGCTCTTCTGGCGCAGACGCGAAACTGACATCAGGGATCGCCTCGAAGCGATACTGACCCTCATCTTCAACGGCATATTGAAGAAGCAGCAATAACGGCTGTTTTCCCGTGGTGCGGGATCAGTGTCTAATCCGTTAGTGTCTGCCGGAGGTTTTTCGCGCCGGGAGTTTTCCCCGCCAGAGTTTTTTCTATAAGAGGTTCTCCCGCTGGAGTTTTTCCATTGCAGGCTTTCCCGCTGCAGGTTTCCCTGTGAGAGGTTTCCCCTTTAGAA
>WXFE01000187.1 GCA_009881065.1 Bacteroidales bacterium
ACAGTAATTTATCCGGACCGTCATTTTCCATGTCAACTTCAGAAAAGGGAGAATATACTAGCACCACCATCAGCTCTTTACCAACTTCTGGTTTAGTGCCCGTAAAGTTCACTGTCACTGCCAGTGATTTGCCATCGCTATCATCATCTTTGTCTTTGTCACAACTGCTGAGGAATAATACAAACACACCTGTCATTAGAACAGGAACCAGCAGAATTTTCTTGAATAATAAATCCTTCATAATTACTGTGTTTAAATGAAACATAGGTTTAATAAAACATACAAAAAAC
>WXFE01000188.1 GCA_009881065.1 Bacteroidales bacterium
TCTTAATGAAAAGGGATACGAGATTGACCGCAGAAACATTCTCCTTGGCGACGATGCCATCAAGGAGGTAGGAAACTACAAGGCGGTTGTCAAACTGCACCGTGATGTAAAGGTGGATCTGGAATTCGAGGTTATTGCCGAATAATTACCACAAACCATATTGATATTCATGCAGCGACGGGTCTGAGACCCGTCGTTACGGAATAATGATCACATATCTGCATGGCAGGATACAAATCTACATGGCAGGCAGGTGGCGGCGGGTCTGAGACCCGCCGTTACGGAATCATAAATACATATCTGCCTTATGGGCAGGTGAATAATCTATTCTTTAACCGCCACCGTCTCAATCTCGATG
>WXFE01000189.1 GCA_009881065.1 Bacteroidales bacterium
TTCCGTGATCTTGCGATACAGGTCATTGCTGCTCACCGGCTTGGGCAGATAATCAGTGCAACCGGCCTTCATTGCACGCATACGGTCATCAGGGAATGCATAGGCCGTCACCGCTATAATAGGCAGTTTCTTAAAATCCTCCTCGGCACGCAGCCTGCGCGTCAGCGAGAGACCATCCTCATCCCCCTTCAGGGAGATATCCATCAGC
>WXFE01000190.1 GCA_009881065.1 Bacteroidales bacterium
TCCCTTTATCACTACTACTGCATAAGGGACCGGAGAACCATCTTCAGAATCGGTTACCTTCCCGGTAACACGGGTCTGCGCCATGCCGGCATTGACTAACAATACCGACAGGAAAACGAAGATTAGTTTTTTCATGGAAAAGAGCGTTAGTTTGATTAAAGTTAACTCTCACAAGTTACTGAGAAATTTATTCTTATTAAAAAAAATTGTATTACATCATACTGCTTTAAAAAACAGAGGTGAAGCAACATGTTGAATGAACTGAAAAACGCATTAAATGTCATTACCAGGTTACTAGATATCATCCGGAAGATTGCGGATGGAAACCATTCTTTCCGGAAATTTATGTTAAAAATAATATCTGCGGAGTCAAAATGCTCTTTCAGGCTGCTTAAAAATTTTTCAGACACCCATTTTTTTTTCACTTTTGAGTAGATTTCACTCAAATTCCTTGTTCAAAATGAAACTATTCAAAGCTTTTATCCCGGTAATGCTGCTATTCTTCGGCTGCAATGCCACTGACACGTATGACGTGCTCATCCGGAACGGAAATATTGCAGACGGATCAGGCTCGCCAGCCTTCAGGGGAGATATTGGTATTATGTCTGATACCATTGCTGCCATTGGTGACCTCCGAAAGGCCAGAGGCAAAACAGAGATAGATGCCAACGGAATGACCGTTGCTCCCGGGTTTATCAACATGCTCAGCTGGGCAGTGGAATCACTGATAGAAGATGGCAGGTCAATGAGTGATATAGTACAGGGTGTAACCCTTGAGGTACTCGGTGAGGGTGACTCATGGGGCCCCTGGAGTGAAAGCATGAAGAGGAAATTTAAGGCATCACAGGGCGACATAAAATATGATATAGAATGGACAACACTGGGTGAATATCTCGAATATCTCGAAAAGAAGGGGGTATCAACCAATGTGGCATCTTTTGTAGGGACTGCAACCCTCAGAATCCATACTGTAGGATATGACAACCGTTCGCCATCGGTGGAAGAGATGGATTCGATGAAGCTGCTCGTAAGGAAGGCCATGGAAGAGGGGGCCATCGGTGTCAGTTCGGCCCTGGAATATGTCCCTGCCAGCTTCGCCACCACCGGAGAGCTGACCGAACTTTGCCGGGTGGCTGCGGAATACGGCGGAATGTACATCTCACATATCAGGAACGAGGATGACACCTTCCTGGAAGCCATTGATGATTTCCTGAAAATCCCTGCTGCAACAGGTATCAGGTCTGAGATATACCACTTCAAGCAGGTTGGGCGGACCAACTGGCACAAGCTTGATCAGGCCGTGGCGAAGATTGATTCGGCACGGAAGGCCGGGCTCCATGTCACGGCAGACATGTACAATTACCCGGCAAGCGGGACCGGACTGGGTATCATCATGCCCGAATGGGTACAGGAGGGCGGATTTGACAAATGGGTCGCAAGGCTCCGTGATCCGAAGGTACGAAAGGTGATCGGACCGGAAATAATGAAGACGATACTGAGAAAACAGGGTACACCCGAAAAGATTATTGTCATCGGATTCGATAGTGATTCACTGAAATACCTGCAGGGAAAAACAGTTGCCGAAATAGCCGCCATGAGGGGCACATCACCGGAGGAGACCATCATGGACCTCATCATCGATGACGGAAGCAATGTATCGGCTGTATTCTTTTCCATGTCAGAGGATAACCTCAGGAAGGAGATTGCCATTCCCTGGATGAGCTTCGGTTCAGATGGTAAATCGATGGCACCGGAGGGCGTTTTTCTGAAATCGGCTACCCATCCGAGGGCATACGGCAATTTCGCCCGGTTGCTGGGCAGGTATGTAAGGGATGAAAAGGTCATCCCGCTGGAGGAAGCTGTCTACAGGCTTACCACCCTTCCGGCTGCCAATATGAAAATTGAAAAGCGTGGCGCCCTCAGGGTAGGTTACTATGCTGATGTGGTTGTTTTTGACCTGGAGAATATTCAGGACCACTCAACCTTTGAGGATCCGCATCAGCTCTCAACCGGCATGTCACATGTTTTTGTAAACGGAGTCCAGGTGCTCCGTGATGGAGTCCATACCGGCGCCACCCCGGGCAGGGTTGTACGTGGCCCGGGGTTCCGGACGGAAGCCAGATAACGCTTGCTGAGGTTCACTGTTTTTAAAAGTTTTGGCAAACAGATGTAATAATCTGCCGACCTTGTTTAGAATAAAGAGACTGACTCTCTATTTCTTCCTGATAATAAGGTTTATAAGGAAGAGGATAATTATTGCACCGATTGTTCCCGTCAGAATTGCACCGAGCCAGCCGCCGCCAAGGGCAATGCCAAGCTTGCCAAGAATCCAGTAACCCACCGGGCCCCCTATCAGACCCACGATGATGTTACCCGGCAGACCCAGACCGCTGCCCTTGTAAATTACACTGCCCAGCCAGCCTGCTACGGCTCCGATAAGAAGTGAAATCACTATTTCCATCTCAATCAGTTTTAGGATTCAACTTTAAAGGCCCGGAAATTTATTGAATAGAATCTACAATATCATATTCTCAGGATAAAAAGAGAGCCTGAGAGGATTTTCCTCATCAGTGACAATCCTGAAAAGCACCGGATCTTTCAGGAGATCAGAAACTTTAACCGGACTGCCGTCAACCAGTACCTGAGCGTTCATAAACCTTATTCCATGGCTGTAATCAACATACCACCAGATATGGCCGCTGTATACAGGCTGGATGGGACTTCCGTCAGGACGGTGCCAGCCGTATATCACCACCCTGTCAGGCCGGTCTGCAATATGTGATGAAATAATAACATCCTTCTTTATACCTGCCACAAGCTGACCGGGCCTCCAGCCGGCATCAGCCAGTTGCCTCTCAATTTGTTCATTGTGTTCAAAAAACTTCGCCGCCTTTTCATTTTCATTACCGACAGGTCTGTAAAAGAACGGCTCAGGCTTTACTTCAGCTACAGACCATATATGATCACTCAATTTTGCTGTCAGCAATGAAGCCCCAAACAGGTCAGCCAGCCGCTGGGCTGTTCCCGGACTCATGGGAATCCGGCAGTAATCATCATCACTCCCTATGGCCAGATAATCAGGCATTACCTCATATTCCAGCATATGAGGAATATCGTTCAGATCATGGAACACAGCCCTGAGGGTAACGGTTTCACGCAGGAAACCAGGAATATTCCCACTGGCAACTTCCCGGTATATTTCTTTCTCCCGTTCCTCCCGGGAAAGATCATTGATTCGCTTCATGAACTCTGAACCGGTAACGGATGAGTGATCACGGGGCGGAATATTCAGCCTCCGGATGGGGAGAGTGACGGTGTCTGATATCAGATCCTGGTAAGCCCGCATCCCAAAATACCTGTATCCCCGCTGTTCCAGTCTGGTGCCACTCAGCATACTATGAACGAATCCGTTATACTCCACCTGCTGAGTATGAAGTATCTTCCCTTCCGGGTTTGGCTTGAAGATGAATACAATCCTCCTGTCACGTGACGAATACCAGATCAGTGAGTCACGTTCATACCTCTTCAGACGGAACGATGCGGAGAGGTAATCATTCATCTTCCTGCTCCGGTACCATGTGCCTCCTTCAGGTGACACCAGCAGTTTGCCGTTGTAAACAACCACGCTGTCGTTATAGGCCAGTGTGCAGAGATACCTGTTCCTGCCTGACCGGAGCCAGCTGACAATCTTCGGCCCGTAACGGTCATCCTCCCACCCGTAATTGCTGTCGAGGAATGCAATCCGTACAATACTGCCCGGGATCTGTTCATGGGCATCAAGATAGTTGAAAATAAACCGCCCGCCGCCACTGTGTCCGTTCAGAACCAGCTCAGGATTCCAGGGTGCGAACAGGGAGGTGATTTCATCAACCATCTTTTTAACAATCTCCTTATGGTCAGGGGTATTGGCACTCCATGCCGGCCAGCTCTTCAGTTCATTCTCAAGACAGGCCACCACCACAGTTCTGTCAGTTATCATCCTTCTCAGGAACCTGGTCTGTGCGCCTATATGCTGGATGTCATAGTGCCAGTCATCATTCTCTTTCAGCTTCCTCCCAAAAGTCTGTTCAATGGTGTTGCCGTTTGGAAGAGCATAGAGTACCAGCAGCACCCGGTCTTCCTTGCCGAATCCTGTCACGGGGGCGTTGATGAGCACCCTGGTACCTGCAACGGCATTTTCAATTACCATTTGCTGTTCGCCGAAGCTCCCGGTGAGTTTGAACTGCGGCAGGGGCTGCGAGACACCCGCAGCAGCAAGTGCTGCCAGAATCACTGTCAGAAGGAAAGCTTTCATCATCATACCCGACATATAAGAAAAAAAGAGCGGCATCCGGCAGATGCATGGTTATAAAAGTAAGTAATAAAGATTAAGGATATCCATCATTAACAATTAGTCCGCATTTATTATCCGATTTTATTAACTTGTCCGTTATATGTGATAAACTGACCGGAAAAGATGAGTGAAGAAATTCTGCGGGCCATGATGGAATTGTTTGCCCTGATTGTCAAGCAGGACGGGGGCATGCTTCAGAGTGAACGTGATTTTGTCTCAGCCTTCCTTACCAAACAGCTTCCGCACCAGAGCGCAGATGAATTCATGCACCTCTTCCTTGAAAACGCCGGGCCACTCAGGCAAAAGGGCAAAAAACCTATGTCCGGGTCAGCCTCGGTAAAAGATTCAGTCAGAATCCTCAACAACTGTAATAAGATCAACAAAACCCTTTCCCAGGAACAAAGGGTCATTGTACTCATGCGCTGCTTCGAACTGATTGATTCCGGCAGGCAGTACACTCCACAGCGTATGAATATCATCAACACCATGGCTGAGGTGTTCAGGATATCAACGTCTGAATTCAACAGTATCATGCAGTTTGTCAGGGAAGATGACCGGGCAGGCTTCACTGACCAGTCGATGATTGTAATCAACACCGGGCCGGTGGCATACAACAAACCCGGGCCTGAATCTTTCATTGTCTTCCTGAAGGTGGCAAGTGTCAACCTTTACTTCATGAAATGCTTCTGTGACGGGAACACCCTCCTCAACGGGCTCCCCCTGGTTTGCCGCAGGGTCTACCTGTTTGCCCCGGGAAGTTCTGTGCAGGCGCCTCCTGCACCAAGCATATATTACAGTGATGTCATCTCAGCTTTTGCTGCCGGAAAGGATATTCACAGGCTCTCTTTCGTGGCCGAAAAGATCAGCTATTCCTTCCCTGACAGAACTCCGGCCATAACAGACGTCAGCTTTGCGGCAGGTGAAGGAATGCTGATAGGGATCATGGGGGCCAGCGGATCGGGAAAAACCACACTGCTCAACCTGCTGACAGGCCTTGTAAAACCTGAATCCGGTGAGATCAGGATAAACAGCATCCCGATTCATACTGACGACAAGAGACTTGATGGAGTAATCGGGTATGTGCCCCAGGATGATATCCTGATTGAGGATCTGACTGTCTTTGAGAATCTTTTCTATGCCGCATCTCTCTGTTTTGCCGGCAGGAAACGGGAGGA
>WXFE01000191.1 GCA_009881065.1 Bacteroidales bacterium
TCACCCCCGCTTCTGATATCCCGTGATCAGCAGCAAATACAATTATTGCAGGGTTGCGGAGTTCAGGGGTCAGGGTTCCCTGCACCAGTCCAATCCTGAGCGCAACTTTTTCGAGCTTGCCAAGAGAACCCAGTGGCTTGGTACGCGAGTCTATCTTTTTGATCAGTTCCTTTTCGAGATTCATAGGTTTCATTCGTATATAATTCATTTTAATGGTCGGATGGAACCGCACATGTTTGATAATTACATATATACGTGTTTGTGTATGACATACATGTGGGTTTCATTTGTAATCAAATTGGCTTAAAAAACGGGCGGAACCGCGGGTGATTGAATAATCCTTACAGCTGTTTTTATTTGATATCAGTCACGCGGGTTTCATTCCTGTATCTCTTATGTAACTTTTTTATTGCGAGTCCTACTTTACTTTAACCGGTATTCCTGATACCATCAGGTACACTTCCGGAGCTTTTCGTGCAATATACTGATTCATCCAACCCTGCAGATCAGTGAAGTGCCTTGCCGTTTCGCTTTGCGCGTGTACTCCCATCCCAATCTCATTGGTTACCACTATAAGCCTGAAATCACGTTCAATGAACCTGTCCCACTCTTCCATTGCCCACTTAAGTGATGCTTCGGCGTTATACTCGTGATCATAATAGATATTTGTCAGCCAGAGAGTAATGCAGTCAAGAACAACCGTTTGGCCGGTGAGATCAGGCCTGCTGATATGTTTTTCCTCCTCCACCGTCCGCCAGGCGTCACCTCTGTCACTCCTGTGCCTTGCGATCCGCTTTTCAAAATCCTGATCCCATTGTCTGGCTGTTGCCAGATAAACAGGTTCAGAGGAAAATTCCCTGGCCAGTTGCTGGGCAAAGCTGCTTTTACCTGACCGTTGCCCGCCTGTAATCACTATTATCTCAGTTGCCATGATATGATAGTTGCACACTGCCCGGCATTGAATCATTGATTGTCTGTTGTTCCGGCCTGTTCCCGGGGTTCCTGAGGATAACAGGCCTGCCCGTGACCGGATGAGGTGTGATCAGCACATCAGCTCCAAATGCATCCATGATATTCCGGGAAGAGAGTACTTCTTCCGGCGTGCCGTCAGCACATATTTTACCATCTTTCATCATCACAAGATAGTCACAATACTCTCCTGCAAGATTCAGATCGTGAATAATCATCAAGACCGTTAGTTTTTCCGCCCTGTTCAGACTGTAAAGCATATCCATGATCATTGCCTGGTAATGAATATCCAGGTGCGCGGTGGGTTCATCAAGCAGCAGGAGGGAGGGCTCCTGCGTCAGGGCTGATGCAATGGCTGAAAGCTGAAGCTCACCGCCGCTGATGCCTGTTAAAGGGTTATCACTGAGTTTGTTCAGGCCCGTGAGATTGATATACTTTTCAGCTATCTCATTATCCGTTTTATTATATGAATAGCTGAACCTGCTGAGCCAGGGAACCCTTCCCATAAGAACATGTTCCCTGACAGTGATCGGCCCTGTCTCAACAAATTGCGGTACTGTGGCAATTCTCCTGGCCCTCTCCTTCAGTGTCAGGCCCGACAGGGAGATGCCGTCAAGTTTCACTGATCCACCGGTAAGCTTTATATCACCGGTTATGCTTTTGAAGAGAGTACTCTTGCCTGAGCCGTTGCGGCCAATGATGCCTGCAAAAGCCCCTTTCTGCAGAGTCAGGTTCAGTGAGTTTAACATGAAACCACCGGGGTAGCCGCAGGTGACGTTCTTTATCTCCAGGAAATCGTCTCTCATGCCAATCGTGGTTTAACCCTCCGGCTGCTGAGGATGATTATAAAGGTAATACCCCCGAATATGCCGGTTATAACACCTATCGGGAGTTCGTTGGGAGAGATAATGATCCTTGCCAGGATGTCACACCAGATAAGGAATATGGCTCCGTTAAGGAATGCAGAGGGAAGCAGTACACGGTAGTCAGTACCAATAATGAGTCTTGAAAAATGCGGCATGATAAGCCCTACAAATCCAATTATACCGGCTACTGCAATGCAACTGCCGGTCATCAGGGAGGTGATAATGAAAAGAATCCTTATGATGACGGTTGTATTGATTCCCAGGTGCCTCGCCTTAGCCTCTCCCAACCGCATTGCATTTAACGGAACAGCAAAGAGAATAGTGACCCCAAGCATCACGACAGAAATCCCCAAAAGGGTGAAGACAACAGTGTTATCTGTTTCATTCAGTGACCCCATGGTCCAGAATATTATACCGTGGAGCTGTTCAGCGTTGGTTAGAGACATGAGCAGCATCACTACTGAAGAGGAAATGAAGCTGATCATTACCCCTATGAGGAGCATTTTTCCGGTACTCATTCTGTTGTTCCTGATACTCAGGGTGTAAACAAGAAAAATGGTTACCAGCGCACCGGCAAAGCCGAAAAATGAGAGCGGGATACCTTTCATGGCAAGACCGGTCACAATGGCAAGTGTTACGCCAACAGCAGCTCCCCCGGAAATTCCGAGCGTGTAAGGCTCTACCAGCGGGTTGCGGTAAATACCCTGCAGAATGACTCCGCAAAGGCTGAGGCTGCCCCCGATGGCCATGGCAAGTATTGTCCGCGGGATGCGTATATGCGTCAGTATCCCGTGTTCCATTGATGAAGGATCAGACAGTATTGACGGTACATCTGCCAGAGAGAAAGGTACTTCACCAATGACCAGGGAGAAGAGGGATGACAATACCAGCAACAGTGCTGATATTGACAGCATAAGAGTATATTTCATCCCTTTTCTTTTCCTGCTCATCTGTCTGACCTGCCTGTGAGCCCCGTCATTGGTCAGACAAGGGTTGTCCGTCCAGTTCTTTTCCCATGTAACCTGCCATTAATCTCAGGGTTTTGATAAAATTCTCTGGCGTGGGTTCACAGGCAATTCTGGAATCTAATATATGAATATTGTTTTGTCTGACTGCATTCATCAGTGAAAAACGCGACCATTGCTCCTTTTCCAGGTCTCCGGCAACGCCCATGGTTACAATAAAAATGTAATCCGGATTCTTTGCCACAACAAACTCGCGGCCGACAATACCGTTCGTAAGGTCTGCGGCTATATTCTCCGCTCCGCAAAACTTAATATAATCATCCATGTAGGTTCCGGGCAGTACCGTGAAGATGGGAGAGCTCCCAATCTGCATGAATACACCGGGCTTGGGGCTTTTCTGTTCCCACTCGTCAGAAAGAAGGCGAACTTCGTTTTTAATATCCGCAGCTATCTGTTCAGCCTCTTTCTCCTTGCCTGTCAACTGCCCCAGCCTGATAAACTGTAAACAGAGTTCATCAAAAGATTCCGGTGAACGGAATACTTCAACTCTCAGCCCGAACTTTTCAAGTGTTTTCACATCATTTTCGGATATGAATTCTGACAGTATTACCAAATCGGGTCTCAGGCTTACAATTTTTTCTATATCAGGCCCTATTACCGATCCGGCTACAACGATACTGTCTTTCTCTTCAACAACGCAGTAGCTGGAGCAGCCTGCAAGCCTGTCTTCCGCCTCAAGCTGGTACATGCTCCTGGTAACTGAGGGTGTCAGTGAAACAACCCTTGAGAAAGTAACAGTGTCTTTGCCGGGGAGAGCCGTTCGCGGGGAACCCCCGCATCCTGAAAGCCAGGCAACAGTAATTGCCGTGACAAGTAACAGTCCTGTTTTACGCAGAAACCTTGCGTTTATATTCATGCCGGTATTTATAAAACCTTACACAGGAAGTTTGTCAGTAATTCAATAACTGAAGACAACTGAATTGGGGAAGTCACCTGTTTCAAAGCTGTCTTGCTCAATGCCGTTGGTATTGAAGATAACAGCCTTTGAGTTAACAGCGTCAAGCCCGACCAGGTTTCCACTCTTCGGATCAACGTCAATACCGTAGAATGAGCCGTTGATAAGAGCTGAAGCGGGCAGGGATGTAGCAGCTGACTCCACTGCAAATAACCCGTTGTTCAGATAATAGATTGTTTTGCCGTCAGGTGATGCTGCAACATTATATATCCCGGGTGAGACCATTTCAGTAAACGGGAACGTTGTCACCTTGCCGGTGGTTCTGTCTATCTTGCATAACCCCATGCCGGTATATGTAATATCCGGATAAGATGCAATGCCTTTACAATAGACCCAGATGTTCATGTTATTGTCGGCAACAAGATCAACGGGACAGGAGCCCACGGTATATGTCTTTGTGATTTCGAAGGTTTCCGGGTCTATTTCAATAACGGTATTGCCGTCGTTGTTCCAGCCGCCGGAGATTGTTGCATACACTTTGTTGCCTGCTGTTATTAGTGACTCAGGCCCCGTGGTGACCACGAGCGAGTCAGTTTTTTTGAGGGTTGCAAGGTCAATGCTGTAGATGTAATTGTCAGCAAACCCGTTTCCGTTGGCCACATAAACGGTTTTTTCATTTGCACGCGTAATACTGCGGGGATAAGAGAAATTATTCAGGGTTTTAACCGCAACAAAGCTCTTCATATTTATCACGGTTACCTTCTGAGAGTTGTTTACTGCAATAAAGCCCAGCGTGTCTGCAATGACGAATGATTGGGCTATATCACCGAGCTCCGTGCTGTTTGCAGAGTAATAAAGACTCTTAACCGTTTTGCCATCATCAGGATTGTACCAGGTGATATCACCTTCAGCGCTTCCAAAATTCCCTTCACAAACAACAAACATCCCCTTCAGGTTTTTTGCGGTGATGTCATCATCAGGGTCTTTTTGGCATGAGACAAGCATGATAATTGCTCCGGCGCACAGGAGCATAGCTTTTTGGAGAAGATTGGTTTTCATAATAATCATTTTAAAAGTGGTTAGAATTCATAATTTATTTTGGCTGACCAATACCTTCCGGGCATTGGGTAGAGCTTTATCAGTTCATAGGTTGTATTGGTTACATTGTTACAGGATAAGTGCATACCGATCTTTCCCTTTCCTGCCTTGATATTGACACCGGCTCTGATATCAATCAGATTATAGGGATCAAGAAGGCGGTCATCGCTGTAATGGCGTGCCGAGGTAAAACCATGTGTAACTTCAAGATCAAATATCCCGGCTGTCAGACTGTTCTTCCATGATGAGACAAACAGGGGAGAGTATAGCATGGTGAGCTTTTCCTGTCCATCTTCCTCATTTGCAACTGAATGGTTCAGACCGACCTTTAACATGGAGGAAAACTTGATTTTTTCATGTTTCATGGTAAAACCTGCAGACAAGTCAATGCCCACAGACCTGACCTCCTGGTAGTTTTTGGGCGACCAGTAAGCTCCCCCCGGCCGCCACACTATCATGTCATTGACATGAGTATAATAAGGAGTGATATCTGTTTCTATCACTGACTTTTCACTGACGTGGAAAGTGTTTTCTGAACCTGCTTCAATGGTGCAGCCATTTTCCGGGTTGAGGTCCGGATTACCGCCCGGTATCCAGAAGAGGTCATTAAATGTTGGTTTTCGGAATTTCTTCGAGTAATTTGCACGCAGAACCCATTGCCCCGGAATGGCATCCCATTTCAATCCAAACGAAGGCAGGAGTCCTGAGCTGAAGGTGTTGAACCACTCTTTGCGTAATGCACTCTGCAGGGTTAAACGGTCAAAGGTGTATTTCAGTCCGGTGAAGAGGGCTATCCCTTTTTCAAGCTTCTTATCACCGTAGGCTGATACATCTGCAGTGACCATTGAGCCTGTAAGCCCGGCATCAAATGAGAGGCCGGAAGGCATGTAATACCTGAAGTTAATATCTCCGTGATGCTGTAGCGCGGCGATTCTTGAGTCAATGCTGTTTACCGGTGAGTCAGGAGCAGGCTTTTGCCAGTATGTCTGAAGGTCATCGAACCGTGCTGCCCTGACCTTAAGGCTCCAGCGGTTGCCTATATACCTGTACCCCAGGTAGAGTTTCAGTGTGGAGTCTGACTGCTGTTCATAGGTTGTGGAGCCTATCCGAGACGGAATATCGTATTCCTTTTCCTGGTACCATAACCCGGCTTCAAGTAAAGAAGCCGATGACAGTCTGAATGCCAGGTTGTGAATCATGCCGTAGTCATGCCAGTCGCCATCGGTTTGCCGGTGTTCAGTCTGCCTTATATAATCATAATAGGTGAATTCATTTTCTGAGACTGTGCCCCAGGCAAACACTTTCCAGGCGAGCCTGTCACTGCCTGCCTTGAATGTAAACCCTCCGTTGAGTGCGCGCAATGACTGTGCACCTATGTAAGCGCTGCCTGAAATGCCCCTTTCCGGTGTTAACTCACTGTTAAGGCTCACGGCTCCGCCGAAAGTGCCGCTTCCATAGAGAGCTCCCGAGGCTCCGTACACCAGAGATATACGGTCAAATCCGGCTGCAGGGATCATTGATATGTCTGAGGAGCCGAGCGTCACGGAATTGATCGGGAACCCGTTCCAGTTAACCTGCACCTGGCTGGCTGAAGCCCCGCGAATGGAGATGGATGATGCCCCGCCTCCAACGCCGTATGCCTTAATATTCAGTGCAGTCTGACCGCTCAGGAGCCTTACGAGTGACTCCCCGGCGTACTGATTTAATATACTGTCCCTGAATTCTTCGGTTTTAACATCATGCCTGAAATGATCAGTACGTGAGGCGTTTACAACAACATCGGGAATATGTATCAGGGTATCTGTTATTGACTGGGCGCCTGTGACTCCCGGAAATGATAAAACTGCAGCCAGAGTCAGCCTGGTTGCGGTTCGCATCAATTGCTTTGTCAGCTTCTGCACGGTTACAATACTTAGAACAGTCACATTTGTCATGGTCTTTAAAATCCATGACCTCAATTCAAATTCTCGTAACCTTTTGAGAGACAGGGGTAGAAAAACCAGTTTCTGCTCTTTGCCTTTCACCCGAAAGCTACGAGGTCAATTTGCAGGCAGGTCTTCTGGCTCATCCTGTTCCGGCTGCCTTCCCATTTCACATTTTGTGTAACAGTGGCGGGGGGTGCCGGAACAATTATCGGATTTACAGCTGCGGGTACAGCTCCCGGTTTCCTGCAACCGTTCGGTTTACAGGTCACGGGATTCCCTATTCACTCAGGCCGGAGCGGTTCAGGCCTGAGCACCTGAAATCGTCAGGCAAATATATACATTTTATTATTGCAACATGAATTCTGTGCCAATGCTGACTCTATTTACTATCAGTCGCAGATCCGCACTTGAAAATCCGTCTGGCATGCTCAGGCAGAAATAATGAGCCGGATCATTAAAATGTATCAATCCTTTAATATTTGCGTAAACTTTTTGTAATAAACTGAAAGTAATTTTGCCATGAATTCCAAAATAAATCATGACACATTTAAAATCTTACCTATCTGTGCTTCTGACAGCATTGACAATATGTTCTCAGGCACAACAATCAGGGATTATTAAAGGAAGAGTCCTGGATACCGACAACCTTTCAATGCCTGGTGCAGCTGTATCCTTAAAATCAATTTCGAAAGGCGCCATCAGTGACAGCTACGGTTATTACACTATTACCGGAGTTCCCGCCGGGACATACGAACTGATTGCCACATACATCGGCTATAGCCCCGAAGCAAAACAGATTTCAGTCGAGCCTGGCAGGACAACTGTTGTCGACTTCAGCCTGGAAGCGGGTATTGAATTATCCGAAATAACTGTGACCGGGCAGCTGCAGGGGCAGTCAAAAGCTTTAAATACACAAATGAATAAGGGTAACATCACCAACATTATTTCATCTGACCAGGTAGGCCGATTCCCCGACGCCAATATCGGTGATGCCCTTAAGAGAATTCCGGGTATCAATGTTCAGTATGATCAGGGCGAAGCGCGCTTCGGGAACATAAGGGGAACAGCACCGCAATACAACTCGGTGATGGTAAACGGCGAACGCATCCCTTCTGCCGAGGCTGAAGACCGGACGGTGCAGCTCGATCTGATTCCTGCCGACATGATTCAGGCTGTCGAGGTGAACAAAGCGGTCACACCCGATATGGACGCTGATGCCATTGGTGGTTCGGTTAACCTGGTATCGCGCTCTGCTCCATACGACCGTCGTGTTAGTATGACACTTGGATCCGGGTATAATCTCCTTGCCTCAAAGCCAATATATAATGGCGCTGTTATACTTGGCGACCGGTTTTTTAACAATAAGCTGGGCGTAATTATTGGTGCCTCTTACCACAATCACCAGCTGGGAAGTGACAATATTGAATCAGAATGGGATTATACTGATGACAACAATAAAGATCTTTCAGCCTTTGCAGAAGAGATTCAAATACGGCAGTACTATTTACAGCGTATCCGTCAAAGTTATTCACTGAGTCTTGATTATAAAATTAACGGGAACCATACATTGTTTGCCAATGGTATATACAACCATCGTAACGACTGGGAAAACCGTTACAGGAACATCTATAAGGATATTGAGTATGATGAAGAGAGTGATTCATGGACAGGCATTATGAAAAAGGAGACCAAAGGCGGCAATAATGATATTAAGAATGCACGTCTGGAAGACCAGCGCATGATGAATTTCACGCTGGGTGGGGAACACCAGTTTAGCAGAGTTAAGGCTGACTGGACAGCATCATACAGCAAAGCCTCTGAGGAAAGACCTAATGAAAGATATATTGCATATAAGGTTAAAAAACTGACCTTTACAACCGATTTTTCAGATAAAAGCGCTCCAAGAATTACAGGCGTGACTCCTGCTTCGGCAGCCGATTTCAGTTCTGACTATAAATTTGATGAAATCACTGAGGAATTTCAGTTTACAGAAGACATTGATAAAAACTTCAAGTTGAATTTTACAATCCCGCTGCTTGAAAATAATTTTAAAAACAGTATTAAACTTGGAGTACGATACAAGGGTAAGGAGAAAATGCGTGATAACAGGCTGTTCGAATACACTCCGGTTGATAAAGATGCTTTTAATGAAGCTACCCTTAATAACCTGAAAAACTTTACAAAGGATAACTTCCTGGCGGGTGACTATGCAACCGGCAACCATGTGTCAAGAGAATACCTGGGAGGGCTTGATCTGACCAACTCTTCTCTGTTTGAGGAAGAAAGAAGTGCTGAAGGAGAAGCAGGAAATTTTAATGCAACAGAGGATATTATTGGTGGATATATTATGCTGAACCAGAACATTGGTCCTAAGCTGTTAATAATTGCCGGCGTACGTATCGAAAACACCTCGCAGAAATACCAGGGGAACCAGTATGATGCTGATGAGGATGAAAACATTCTTACCCCCATTGTTTCCGATTCCTACATAAATGTTCTTCCCGGCCTGCATCTTAAATATGATTTTAGCAAAACTGCAATATTAAGGGCTGCATGGACAAATACTCTTGCGAGGCCAAACTATTATTCACTGGTGCCTTACAGGGAAATAGCCAGGGAAGACCACGAAATAGCCATAGGGAACCCCGGATTAATCCCTACCACATCAATGAATTTTGACCTCTCGTTTGAGAAATATTTTAAAACAATAGGTATTGTGTCTGCAGGGGCTTTCTATAAGGATATAAATGATTTTATTGTGACAGAAACACGAGAGGACTATCTGTTCGAAGGAACAACCTGGGATACATACAGCCAGCCTGTCAATGGAGGCAATGCTGAAATATTTGGCATTGAACTGGCAGCCCAGCGACAGCTTGATTTTCTGCCCGGTTTCCTGAAAGGTTTTGGATTGTATGCCAATTATACTTATACAACAAGCTCTGTAAGCAATTTCCGTATCGAAGGACGCGAAAACGATGATATTCCGCTTCCCGGAACGGCTAACCATACAGTGAATGCATCCTTGTCATACGATAGCAAACGCTTCTCCTTCAGAACATCTGTCAGCTACTCTTCAGCCTATATTGATGAATTTGGTGAGGAGGCATTTTATGACAGATATTATGATAAGGCAATACATCTTGATATGAACGCCAACTTTTCGATTACCCCAAAATTCAGAGTGTATGCCGAAGCAAACAACCTGTTGAACCAGCCGTTAAGATACTATCAGGGCATAAGCTCACGGGTAATGCAGGCTGAATACTACAACGTGCGCTTCCAGTTTGGATTAAAAATTGATTTGTAATAGATCTGGCACAAATGAACCTGGGGAAAATAGGGTATCTGCTTATTCTGTCATGCATTCTGTTATCAGCATGTAGTGATAAAACCTCAAAAGTTGATAAACATAATCAGGGCAATCAGTCAAAATCAATAGTTCCTGAAGTTGCGTTGATTAAGGAGTCATTCACAACCATGCGCGATGAAAGCGACAATGTTGACAGTCCGGCTTTGTGGCATGGCAGGGAGGGACAGAACTGGCTGCTGGCAACTGCAAAGGAAGGTAATGCCATTATTGTATATGATGCAGCAAGCGGAGAGAAAATTGCCCGCTTTGGCACTATCGGAACCGGCCTGGGAGAACTTAGCCGGCCAAACGGTATTGCCGTGATAGATGATTTTGCAGTGGTTATTGAAAGAGACAACCACAGGGTACAGGTTTTCATTTTGCCCGAATTCAGGCCCCTGGGAGTTTTCGGCGAAACAGTTTTACGGTTACCCTACGGCATCACTATTGACCGGTTTGAAGGCAAATACCATCTTTATGTTACCGATAACTATAAAACAGCGGATGAAGAAACACCACCGGCTGACAGCCTGGGCCGGAGAATACATCACTTTGTTTTTACGGTGGAAAATGATCAGGTAGCCGCAGAGCATGTCAGAGCTTTTGGCGATACTTCGGGTGAAGGTGTTCTGTATAAGGTAGAATCTATCCTTGTTGACAGGGTTTATAACAGGTTGCTGATAGCCGATGAACATGAAGATCATTGTAATGTAAAGATTTATGATACTGGCGGACGGTTTACCGGACAAATCATTCCTCACAACTATTTCTTCTATGAGCCCGAAGGCATTGTCTTATGGGAATGTGAAGCTGACAGTTCGGGGTATTATCTCATTGTTGATCAGGGTAAGATAAACAATACCTTTCAGGTGTTTGATCGAAAAACGCTGGAATATATTGGCGGTTTTGGCGGTGAGATTACCCGCAACACCGATGGTACGGCAATTACCCAAAAAGCATTCGGCGATTTCCGGTACGGTGCCTTTTATCCGGTGCACAATGATGGCAGCATAATAGCAATATCGTGGAAAGATATTGCCGGTACCCTCGGTTTAAGGAATGGCTGCAATTAGAAAGCAGGAGTTTTTCCTGTAATGAATGCTGACCGGTATTTGCCGTTCAGCATACATGTGAGGTGTTATTCCATGAAAAAAATAACAATTGCTCAGAATATTCCTCAAATCAATGGACATAACTGCCTGATTGCCAGGATTGATTGCCGCCTTGAAATTGCAGCCCTGATTAATTGATTATGTGCCTGTTAGTAAAAATTCATTGACTTTTTAAAATATTATACCTGCAAATAATGAAACGAATCAAACCAGAAACTATGGCTCCGTTTTTCAGAATGGTTGTTCTGCTCTTTGTATTGCTATGGAGCGGATGTCAGAACAGTACTTTAAGAAATGGTGAAATCAGAAAGAGTGATTTTATTTCAGGAGGTCATGATTCACCGGCATCAGATCATCAGTTGTCGATACTTGATGATTATTACACCTTCATTATTGCATGTGATCTGGGGCGCAACGGATATTACGACCAGAAGATAGTTGCAGAAATGATGGGTGAAGCAGCAAACATCGCGGGTGCTGAGTTTGTGGCTGCATTGGGCGATGTGCATCATTATATGGGTATTCAATCTGTAAATGATCCTCTTTGGCTTACAAACTATGAAT
>WXFE01000192.1 GCA_009881065.1 Bacteroidales bacterium
CTCGGGACGAAGCGAATACATCCCGGTTGACCCGGCGAAAACGCCTGACGCCCGCCAGAAAAACAGGAGGACAGAAATAATTCTTACCCCTGACCTGACCGCACTTTACAGGATACTTGAGAGTTATTAGAGACCTGCCCCGGGCCACAGCTGAGAACACGGTGCGGCCTGCGAACACTGCCAGGAACTCAGACTGGTATGAGGGCACCACCGGAAATCGGGGGAGG
>WXFE01000193.1 GCA_009881065.1 Bacteroidales bacterium
ATGATGGCGCAATCTCATATGATGGCGGTTACAATTTTGAGATCATCACCGCTCAGTCTGACGGAATAGCAATATCAGTCTGGCACAATGGTGTTGTCACCAATACCACAAACAGGTACAGCTGGCCAAAGTGGCTGATAGTACCGCAGACCGTGGAGAGGGAAAAGGCATCGCTTCATATCATAGAGGCAGGGCTCACCGCGATTCCGGATTATGCGGATTGACAGATAAAGCCCGCAGCAGGCTGACGGCAATCAGCATTCAATCAGACAGCAGCTTGCTTACCGGAGTAACAGGTAAAATCCGTAGACGGCTGTCAGGTGTCAGCTATAAAGCAGACAGCAATAAAGCAGACAGCAATA
>WXFE01000194.1 GCA_009881065.1 Bacteroidales bacterium
ACTTCAGTTATACGTGCCTGGACGTCGCCGGCAGATATCTTCAGCTGGTTTATGCTGTTGTTCACGTTCTCGAGGAGTGCAGCCCTGGCCCGCTCAACATTGCCGGTGATGAGGTTGGCTGCCGGGAGATCATCCTTAACCATGAATCCCAGCTGTTTCTGCTGCAGCTGCAGGTTTGAGAGCTCCTCAACCAGACGTATGAGCAGCGGATCGGTGACGCCCATGACGCTTGGCGAGACAATCAGCCCGCTCTCATTGCGCGAGACAAGGTACTCCTTCAGGTACTCATAGTACTGCGCCTGGAGGTTAAGGGTGTTCTTCTCGTTCTCATACCGCTCAAGGCGCTGCAGCACCAGGTTCCCCTCGGTGGTGAGGTCCACGAAGCGGTTATTGAGGCGGAAGTTTTCCATGTCGTCCTCGGCGCTGCGGAGCGAGTCGGAGATGAAGCCCAGCTGGTTATCTATGAACCTGATGGTGTTCTCCGCAGCCTCGTTCTTCCAGTCAAGCCCGAGTCTCCTGTATTCATCCATCAGGGTGTTCAGGTAATCAGCCTCCTGCTCGGGCACCAGGCCGCTGACGGTAAGTGTCACGAGAGTGGCTTCCTCCTCTATCGGCTCCACCGAGAGACGCGAGCGATACTTGTTTGCCAGCGCCGCAGGGGCGGCGATATAGAACCAGTACCTGTTCGAGCCGTCAGGCTCAAAGGGTGATACTTCGCTGCTGCGCGGCACAATGGTGAAATCGAAGCCAAACCGGTCAAATTTCTCTCCAAAGCTGTGCTCTCCCTCATAGTCATCCTCCTCGATGGTCATGAGGTAACTCTCGGGTGAGAGGATTTTTATGTCCACTCTCTTGCCCGGCTGGAACCTGACGGTGGTGGTGTCAAGATTCACCACGAAGGGCGAGTTGCGGTACATCCTGCTCTCAGCTATGCCCCTCCGGCCAACAGCGGTATAGACCACGTGAAAGTCAGTGAGCCTGTACATCACCTTATGGTTGAGATCGAACGACTTGAGGATGCCTATCTCGTTCCTGATGTTCTGGCGCGGGCGGAAGATATCGCCGCCGGGGATCACCTTGTCCATCTCGGCGAAGCCGCCGCCATACTCATCATCACTGATAAGCATGGTGCTCTGGACAGTGTAGAGCTCCTCGCCCCAGCGGTTGACGCCGTAAGCGATGGCCAGGGTCAGGAAGAGCGCTGCGGCAAACCAGTACCAGTTGCTGATGAAGAGCGAAAAATACCTGCGAAAGTCTATCCCTTCACTTTCCGGTATGTAGAAGCTCTGTTCCCGGTTTTCCATTGTTATTTGCTTTTAATTGTTTCTGTCATCCTTCCGTCAGGGTTTAAAGAATTACATTTTATACAACTCTCCTCTCATCATCCTTCACCGAACCCCGCAGAGCCTGCCCCGACAGCCCGTGGCTACCGGAGGGTTCAATGATTGTATGATGCAGCAAACCCAAAAAATACCTCCCTCTCTCTTATTTGAAGTAGTTTATCAGCAGCAATGTTGTGGATATGGTGCTGGTGACCGTGGCAAGAATGAACGAGATTGTCGGCAGGTTGACGCTGAAGACCTTCTTCGGGTTGGGCTGCACTATCACCACGTCGTTGGGGGTGATGAAGTATGCGGGCGACGAGAGGAGGCTTTTGTCCTGCAGGTCGATGTGGTATGTAAGGGTCTGTTCGCCCTGCGGGCGGATAACGAGGATTTTCTCCTTCGTGCCTGTCTCGGAGATGCCTCCCGCGCGACCAATGGCCTCAAGAACTGTGAGCTGATCGTTGTAGTTGACGTAGCTGCCGGGAGCCCTCACCTCACCTATGACGGTGAACTTGAAGCTCATCAGGCGCACCTCCACATAGGCATGGCGGAAGAGCGAGTCGATCTTCTGCTGGAAGAGATCACGTATCTCGTAGATGGTCAAGCCTGCCACCGGGATGTCTCCGAGCAACGGGAGAGTGACATAGCCCTGCGGGTTGATGCTGTAGCCCATCATGTACGAGGTACCCTCGTTTGATATATAGTTCATATTGGTGGAGGCACGGTCACTGAGCATCTCGGTGAGTGTTCCCTCGGGGGTTTGTGCCTTGACGCTGACATAGATGATGTCACGTGGCTGTACCTTGTAGTCAGGGACCTCCATGGGGAACTGGTTTGCTCCGTCGACCTCTTCGAGGTTATTGAGGTATGAGAGTTCCTTCTGGGTAGCGCAGCCGGCCATGAAGAGGAGCAGCGCCAACAGTGGGAACAGCGTCTTTGCATGTCTTAGGTCTGAAGGTCTGTATGTCATAGTTTTCTGACGGGTATTTGGCGTATTAAATATCTGTATTTTTTCCGATTTTACGTATGGAGTTGGTTTTAATATCCACGGTGAGGTTCATTCCGGGCTGGATGACTCTTATCACCACCTTGTGTTTGCGGCCAACGCGTATCAGTTCACCCCGGAGGCCGGTAAGACTGCCTACAGTGACTTCAACCATATCGCCCTTTTCATAAACGTCGGTGCTGACCTCCACCTCGGCGTCGCTTCCGCAGAGTATGCGGAGGTTATCGATCTGCTCCTCCGGTATGGGAACCGGCTTGCCCTGTATCATGATGAATTTGACCACCCCCTCTGTCTTGCGTACGGTGAAGTACTCGCGCTGAATGATTTTAACGAAGACGTATGAGCTGATGAGCGGTCTCTCAACCAGCTTCTTGCGGTCTGACCACTGGCGTAGTGTTTTCTGGAGGGGGAGGAATGATTCGACGCCCTGTTCGAGGAGCCGTTCATGGACACGTTTCTCCGCCCTGGAATTGGTATAGACGGCATACCACAACTTCCCGGGTCTTCTCAGTTCCCCGGGTACCTGTGAAGTGGCAACGCCCGGCGATGTGACGGTCTGTTGCGGGGCGGCCGGCAACGAGGCAGCGCCCGGCAATGAGGCAGCTCCCGGCAATGTGGCGGCATGCGGCGTGGCGGCCGACAACGGAGCAGAGGCCGGTGGCGTGGTTACAGCCGGCTGTGACTGGGTTTCTTCCATGGTCCTTTTCAGTATGCAAAACTAATAAATTTTTGCGGCGGGCGATATGGCATTGGAAATGCCATACTCCCGACTGCCCGCCACCACAATCCATGAAGCCCTGCGGCACTGATTGCCATGTTGATCCCGGTCAACAATCTATTAACATATGTGTATCAGAGTCGGTTTTCAGGCTTCGTCAAACTGCCTGTAAGCATACCTATATGAGAGCTCCGGCTGAATGAATTCTTCAGAATCCCCATACCACCCCGCCACTTACTGTGGTGGTGCGGCCATACAGATGAGACGGATACCACTCTCCGGTGCCGGTGACATCGCGCATGATCACGGAAGCCCGTGCCTGCACCCCGCCGGTGATCATGTAACTGACGTCCAGGCCGGTGGTGATGTTTTTCCACTCGATTGATTCAAGGTAGCGCAGGCCGACCCTGGAGCCGCCAATACTCTGGTAGTCAGGCCCCCTCTCAGACCACTCATACCACAGCCTGACACCGGCAGCACGCAACGGCCTCCAGTCGAGGGCAAAATACCAGCTCCGGCTGTTGTCACGCAGCCAGTGGCCGAGGTTGTATCCCTGGTTCTCGAAGGTGGTGACGGGCACATTATGCTGGAAGGTGAGAGGGTAGGTGAAGGTGCATTCGGCGGTCAGCCATAAATCTGGCAGGAAGCTGAAGTTTCCTGTGCGGAATCCGCCCTTCCATGAGAAGAAGTTGTAGTCGGAGGTGGTGAACCGCGCAGTGGACAGTTCATCAATAAAGAGTGTGCCGTAGAGGTGCAGTCGCCTGATATTGTTTGAACTGATGTCGAGGAACATCTGCGCGTTGCTGTTGTTGATGCCGGAGTTGACGCCATGGTCAACAGATTTGTAGAAAAAGACCGGCATCAGGTAGTAGGGGGTGATGCGCGGATCAGACCAGACGACGCTGTTGCCGGCGGAGATATGAAGCCTTTCCACCGGAGTGAAGGTGAAGATGTTTGCCGCGATGTATTTGCGGCGGTAGTGCTCACGGTACTCGGTGCCATAGGCATTGGTGACCCAGTACGACCGGGTAGAGTCAACAACCATCGAGGTGAGCCATCCGTGAATCCAGGTCATCTCACCCCATTTTACCGGCTTGAGATGAAGCCTGATATGCATGAATGAGGGAGCGCGCCCGGAGAAGATGTTGGTTCCGCCGTACCCGCTGCCCCACACCGGGGAGTCCTTCAGAAACGCTATGTTGCCCCACTTCCACATGTAGCTTACCCCGCCTGTCATCTCGGAAAAGTCAGTTCCGTTCTTGATATGACCGCCACGCTCACGGGTGAGGTATTCAGGGAGGCCGACAAGCGGATCCTGGTGGTTGTCCTGCAATGCTGCGAAGAAGGCCCACCTGCCGTAATTTCCATAGACTTTTGCACCGTTTTTCCAGGCGATAGTGCGCTGCCGCGAGGTGCTGCCTGTTGGATCACCAGGGTCACCGGGGTCACCCTCCCGGCCGGATATAATTGCGGCTGTCAGTCCAAGGATTGGAGAAACGGTTACACTGAAGAGTGAGTCGCGGTAATATGCGGTTGCAGGATTGAGCAGCAGCTTGAATTTACCGTCCGGCTCTCCGGGGCTGTAGATATTAAGCCAGAAGTCGAGTTCCTTCTGCTGGCGGGGGGTGAGTTGGAGGTTCTCATTCCGGGGTTCATCTCCAGGGCTGGATTCCGGCCCCCCGCCGACTGACAGCTCCTGCTCTGCCTGCACCCGGGCTGCTGACCCCCGGTCTGCCTGACTCCCGGATGCCTGGCTCCCGGATGCCTGGCTCCCTGGTTTCTTCTCCCCTATGACTACCTCCCCCCCGCCTGCCGTCACAAGAGATGCCTGATTACCGGCTGTCTGGCTTCCGGATTCCTTCACCCGGGCCGCAGCCTCCTCAAGCTTCTGCCTGATAATCAGCCTGCTATAAGGCTTTACCACTCCGTTGAGCGAGATCACCCCGTCAGCTGCCAGCTCATCGAGAAACAGGTAAATGGCTTCATCGCCAACCGGTTCAGGAATCATCTGCGCACGAATTGGTGCGCAATAACACAATATTAACAGTGCTGATAAAGTTACTATGTATGCTGAATACTTCATAAAATGAAGCTTTCCACAAAGATAACGCTTGTTGGAAATTAGCGACATTTTGTGAAAAAACTATAGGGAAATGGATCGGGGAAAATTCCGCGTAATTACGCTTGGGGCTGATATTCTGATACTTGCATTGTCATTCATCTTCATGTCAATGCTCAAGCCGGCCGGCCTGAAAACCTACATGCTCTCGCATATCACATTTTTCCTGATGCTGGCTTTCCTGTGGATCTTAGTCTCCGTCGTCAGCGGGAAGATCGGCCGCGGCCGCATAGTCAACCTCCGTACACTCTTCACGCGGGTACTGACCGCCAACCTGATAGCTACCAGTCTGTCTGCCCTGCTGCTCTTCGCCCTTCGCGACCTGAGTTACTCGAGACAGGTGGTGTTCGGCACTGCCATAACCGCAACTGTCCTCGAGCTGATACTGGGCTCACTATATTTCGCTTTCCGCAGGGCGCCGCTGATCATCCCGGCAGAAATAAAGCTTTCCGAGCGTGAGCTCGTAGCCCGCACCCATCCTGGTGAAGCAAGCGATATCATCCCTGATCCATCACTGACAATAAGGCTCCAGGAGGGATGCTCAAGGGTTCGCGCCGAGGCGCTCTCTTCACTGGTAAGCAGGGAAGATGTAGCACGCCTGGCGATAGTGTCAACCTCGGAAGCATTTAACATTCAGAATCTTGAGCACGACCAGTACACCTGCATAATCAACCTCAAGCCGATGAACGGTATCAGGAAGCTCGACAGGTTCCTCGATATCGTCAACAGCAGGCTGGGGGTCAACGGCCTCTTCCTCTGCTCGGTGGAGACGCTGGAACAAAGGGCCAGGCGGCTGAAGGAGAAGTATTCACCATTTGTTTATTACCTGATTTACCTGCCCGACTTCCTGATCAACCGTGTGATCCCGCGACTGCGGCTCACCCGGGGTCTCTGGGAGTTCTTCACCGGCGGCGCCAACCCTCCCTTCTCCAGGGCCGAGGCGCTGGGCAGGCTGAGTCGTGCAGGCTTTGCAATCAAACAGGAGAAGTTCGCCGGAAATATGCTGTGCATCAAGGCAGAGCGTTGCTCTGAGCCCAAACCGGTCAACGAGAACGGTTACGGGATGATAATAACGCTTCCCAGGATCGGTCGTGACGGGCGCACCTTCAATGTTTACAAGCTTCGCACGATGCATCCCTACTCGGAGTATATCCAGGATTATGTTTACGGGCTGCACTCCATCGCCGACGGCGGGAAGATGAAGTATGACTTCCGCGTGACTGCGTGGGGACATTTTGCAAGGAAGGTATGGCTTGATGAGCTGCCAATGATAGTGAATATCCTCAAGGGCGATCTCAAGCTGTTCGGCGTAAGGCCGCTCTCGAAACA
>WXFE01000195.1 GCA_009881065.1 Bacteroidales bacterium
GATGTTTACCGCGGAGTCGAATCCGAAAGTAATATCAGTCCCCCAGATGTCATTGTCAATGGTTTTGGGAACACCTACAACATTCAGGCCCTCTTCTGAAAGTAAATTGGCCGTCTTCATCGTGCCGTTGCCGCCGATGCATACCAGGCAGTCGAGCCCCATCTGCTCATAATGCTCCTTTATCAGAAGTGGCTTTCGCGACTCGTCCTTTTTTTTGCCATTTCCCTTATAAGGTTTCTCGCGTGAAGTGCCCAGGATGGTTCCCCCAAGGGTCAGGATGCCTGAGAGATCACTCTCCGTCAGTTCCCGGTACTCCTTGTTTATCAGTCCGGCATAGCCGTCACTGATGCCGATGACCTTCATACCGTACTTGACTATGGCTGTCTTTCCAACGCCCCTGATGGCTGCGTTGATACCCGGACAGTCGCCTCCCGCGGTGAGGATACCTATGGTGCGGGGCTTACTGTTCCTGCCGTTTGATTTGCCCATTGTTGTTAAAGTTTTGCCACATCAAATGTACGAAAAAGCCAGACCCTTTATCCGGTCATTTGCAACCTGGTCAGTGTCAAAGATAAACCACTGGAAAGGATAAAAGACAGGAAACCCGTTACATTTATGTAACTTTAGCACCAATCAATTTACTGATCATGGCCCCTAAAGATTCTGCCGAGGCGAAGGATATAAAAAGTTCGATGGCCGGATATATTTCCGTTTCGCTGGAGCTTCTGGCGATGCAGCCAGTGCCCGATGACTCTGCAATCCATGATGTCAGGGTGCTGATGAAGAAGTACCGTGCCGCTTTAAAACTTGTAAAGCCAATACTGAATGAGGCGGTTTATCGCAGGGAGTATCTCGCCGGACGGGAAACAGGACGCCTGCTGGCACAGTGGAGGGAGAGTGCCGTGCTTCGCAAAACGGCGAAGGCACTGAAGAAGGACAATCCGGAGCTTTTTATCAGGCTTGACGGGAATGAGAAGATTCAGAAACTGCTGCGCAAACCCTATTCAACATGGGAACAGGCCGGTGATAGTGCAAAACTGGTACATGAAGTCGCCGAAAGACTGAAAAAGACACACTACAGGCTCAGGTTCCTGAGTCTGAATGAGCCGGACATGCGGCTGATGCAGGGTGAACTCGGGAGGAGTCATGCCGCTGCTTCGGCCGCTTACCTGGCCTGTCGCAACAAACCTGTAGCCCGGCTTCTGCATGATTTCCGGAAAAAGTCGAAGACACTCATGTATCAGCTGACCTTCTTCAGGCACCTGGCGCCAAAGAGTGTCAGGCAGCTCGAGAAGAGACTCGGGGTTATGACACAGAACCTGGG
>WXFE01000196.1 GCA_009881065.1 Bacteroidales bacterium
CGTGATCAGATAATCAATCTTCCCCCCAAACCCGCTGATATCTTCTTTTGCAGCAATGTCATCGCCTTGTACTGCTGCTGCAGCTCGGAGATCCTGTCATCATCGCCGGTGGCCTCTGCCATCGCTTTGCGTATCTCCTTCTGCATCATCTTGATCTTGTCTCCCTTGAACTTGAGAACCGAATCGGGAACGATCTCCCTGATCTTCATATCCTCTGTCTCGACATACGCGCCATGTTTTCGCCAGATCTGGCTGAGGGTGTCCTTTTCCGTCAGCATGTCAACGGTGACGGCGCTGATGGCGGGATTGGCATGGTGCACGAAGTTCCTGTCGCCCGGGATAAGGCCCTGACTTACCGAGAAGGTGATCTCGTCATACATCTCCGCGAAGAGCGGATCTTCAAACGTCAGTCCGTCTTCATTTATCTCAGATATTATATAATCAGCCACGGTGGTGATGGTTTCAGTGCCTGTCTCCCTGTCGGTGTGGCGGGTGAGTACCTCCGATCCGTAGCGGATGAGCATCCGGATGACCTCCCTCTCGGAATAATATGATGTCTCTTCCTTTTTCTTCTGACGCTGCGAAGGGGCGGTGGTCACGGTCAGGTCAGACATGCTGCTGCCGGAGGCCTCCTGTCCCGGCCAGGCGTTGCGGTTGCGGAAGCTCTCCTGCCTGCGCAGCTTCATCACCTCGTCAAGCACCACCTCCTCGGGCATGTCGAGCTGCGTGCTGCACTCCTTTACATAAACGGTGCGGGTGATCTGGTCAGGGATGACCGCGATGGAGCGGACCACCTCGCGCACCAGGCTGGCACGCATGACAGGATCACTCTGTGCCTCATCAAGGAGCATCCTTGTTTTAAACCGTATAAAGTCGGTCTCGTTATCCTTCAGGTACCTCCTGTACTCTTCGTCCGAGACCTTTTTCGAGTAGGAGTCAGGGTCTTCGCCGTCAGGCAGAACTACTATCCGCACGTTCATCCCCTCCTCCAGCACCATGTCAGTGCCTCTGAGTGAGGCTTTTATGCCGGCAGAGTCGCCATCGTAGAGCATGGTGATGTTGGGGGTGAAGCGCTTGATGAGACGTATCTGCTCCTGCGTCAGGGCGGTGCCGGAGCTTGCCACCACGTTCTCCACGCCCGACTCATGCATCGAGAGCACGTCAGTGTAACCCTCCACCAGGTAGCAGCGGTCCTCTTTGATGATTGCCTGCCGCGCCTGGAAAATGCCGTAGAGGATGCGGCTCTTGTGGTAAACCTCGGTCTCGGGGGTGTTCACATATTTGGCTGCCTTCGGGTCGGTCTTGATGATACGTCCGCCAAAACCCAGCACCTGCCCTGAGAGCGAGTGTATCGGGAACATTATGCGTCCCGCGAAGCGGTCGAACATGTACCCTTCCTTATCTATTGTGAGGCCGCTGGAGACCAGGAATTCACTCTTGTAGCCTGCGGCGAGGGCTTTTTTGGTGAAGTCGTCGCGCCGCTCATTACAATAGCCCACCTCGAACTTGCGGAGGACGGCATCGGCGAAGCCTCTCTCGCGGAAATAGGAAAGACCTACAGCCATACCCTCGTGGCCGTGGAAGAGGTTCTCAGTGAACTGCCGGGCGGCGTACTGCGTCACAACGAGAATGCTCTCGCGCTCATTCTGTTTGGCCAGCTCCTCGGGGGTGACCTCACGCTCCTCTATCTCTATATGGTACTTTTTGGCCAGCCAGCGGAGCGCCTCAGGGTACGAGAGGTGCTCATGCTCCATGATGAAGTTGACGGCATTCCCCCCCTTGCCGCAGCCGAAACACTTGAATATCCCCTTGGCAGGGGAAACGGTGAAGGAGGGGGTTTTCTCATTGTGGAACGGACACAGTCCCAACAGGTTGACCCCTCTTCGCTTCAGCGAAACGAACTCGGAAACGACCTCGGTTATCTGCGCCGCGTCAAAGATCCGTTCTATGGTGGAGTGGTCAATCATGGGAGGATAAATGTACTAAAAAAGGTGCTTGTAATGAACACCGG
>WXFE01000197.1 GCA_009881065.1 Bacteroidales bacterium
GGCGGTGCGGTAATGTGCAGTTTGTCAGTAACATACAGGCTAACGTTGCGGTAAAGGCCACTGTACCACAGGAAATCGAGTTCGCCAAGGGGCTTGCCGGGAGGAATATGCGGATTCTCTCTGTTGTCAAGCTTTACCATAATCTCATTTTCCCTGCCGTACTCAAGATCATTGCTCAGATTGACATAGAATGGAAGATATCCGCCGGTGTGACGTGCTATCTCTGCACCATTCAGGTAAACAATAGCATCATGCATGGCTCCGTCAAAAAGGAGTCCGGTGTGCCTGTGCCTTTGCCTCCTGTCAGGCTTATATACCTTCTTATACCAGCATATACCGGTCCACTGACTTCCTGTAACTACCAGCGGTTCAATTACTGCTGAATGCGGCAGTGTCACCTCTTCCCATTTATGGTTGGGAATTATTCCCGGAAGTATCTTGTCTGCATTGGCTGAGTCCTGCCTGATAAAGAGCCAGCCGTCATTGAACGAAAGAGGTATGCTGTCAGTTGCCTTCCTGCCGCAGGCAGTGAGGAACAACAGCACAGCCGTCAGCACTGTCAGCAGTGATATGGCGGCTCTTCTTCTCATATATCTCCGAATCCTGATACCGGGTGTGCAAATGCAATCACATCCCTGCCGGTTATCTCCTCCGGGCACAGGATGATAAGTCTTTCGAGCACATTCCTGAATTCTCTTATGTTGCCGGTCCAGATGATTTTCTGCAGCTCAGCTATGGCATCAGGTTTTATCTTCTTTTTTCCCATACCGTATTCACCGCAGATGAGAGTGTTGAAATGATC
>WXFE01000198.1 GCA_009881065.1 Bacteroidales bacterium
GACGAATGTTTTACAACATGCTTCCTGCCACAGGCAGAGAGTTCTGCATAAAGATCTTCAACTGCCCCTGCTGCCGCATCAACCTGTCAGCTCTGCCTGGAGGACCTTCAACTGTCTCTACTGCCGCATCAGCCTGTCAGCTGCCTGGAGAATCTTCAGCTTCAGATCAGCCGGGTAATCAGGGTGATCATCAAGGAACTTCTCAACCGTGGCGCGGGCTTCGGGAGAAGAGTGACCGGCAAGAGTGGTTGACACCCAGTTTCCCGGGAAAAAGATGTCACCGGTAGCCTTGATCTCTTCCAGCATTTCCAGCGATTTCTGAATATACTTCTCAGACCTTTCTGCTATCATCGGGTGATGGAGATAGCCGAGTGCCTCCAGCACCCACGGTTCCCGTTCGCGGTTGGATGGATCGCTAAGGCTCTCGAAGAATGCATCCCTGACTGT
>WXFE01000199.1 GCA_009881065.1 Bacteroidales bacterium
TTATCAGACAATGGTCCGGATGTATGCCTTGCCGCCAATGTCACATCGTCATAATTCACTTATCAGACAATAGTCCGGATGGGAGGGGGGAAAAGCACTCTTTTGGCGTGATATTTGTTGCCTGCCATTGTACCGGGTATCTGTTCCCGGCCTAACCTGAATGTAATGAGAAAAGTCTTCACCATCCTGGCGCTGCTGGTCCTTATGGCTGCAACATGCCAGGCACAGCAAAAAATCAGAAAATCAGTCTTTGGCGCCAACGCCGGCGTTTCGATACCGCTTGGTGAGTTTGCGCTCAAAACATTCACCTATGATGCAGGTTTCGCCGCCCCAGGTCCGAACCTCGGGGCGGAATACCTCTATTATGGCAAAATATTCGGATTCTCATCG
>WXFE01000200.1 GCA_009881065.1 Bacteroidales bacterium
GACAAAAATGTTCCTGCCTCCTTTGGGCAGGTTTTCGACTCCGTGGGCACGGTATGTGATGCCCATGTATTCAAGGGCTGCATCGTTAAAGGCAGCACCGCGCAGATGCGCGAATTTGCGCAGGATTTCATTAATGCTGTCCTGGTGCGCAATGCGTTTGAGGTAACGGATCACAAAGCCGGGGAGAATCCTGTGAATCTTCGGGTTCTTGTCAGCGAGAATTTTCTCGATATCCACTTGAAGAGGATTGACGGAGTGTTCCATTTTGTCACCTTAAACGATTGCAAAGATAAACATGAGGATTTATAATCGTGTATCGCCTGCTACGAATTGTTACAGGAGGCAAGCACTGACTTCACTACCTGATCTCCTGCGATGAATTATTACAGGGGGGAACCGCTGGCTTCAACACCTGATTGCCTGCGGTGAATTCTTAATGGGGGTAACCGCTGACTTCAATACCTTCTCGCCTGCGGCGGATTATTAATGGAGGTAACCGCTGGTTTCAATACCTTCTCGCCTGCGGCGAAGTGGCACCGTGGACCATGATTTTACCCGGGATGACTGGTTATTCTGGCTCAGTTTGGATCAGCATGGGTGGCTCACTTTGGTCCGGAATAATCATCAGTTTGGCCCGGAATAATCAGGATGACCATCCGGCGGAGGGCAGCAGCGGATAAAGCATTGCAGAATGGGTATTTAAAATCATATTTTGCCCGCAAGGCAGATAATATTTCAAAAAGGTCATAAAGCATTGTATTACAGCACATAGCAAATATCAAATTTTTCTGCCATCACACACAATTTC
>WXFE01000201.1 GCA_009881065.1 Bacteroidales bacterium
AAGTAGGCGTTCATCTTCTGGTTCAATGGTATAAGCCTCTGTAGCCCACCACAATTTAATAGTATTGTTTTTAAGATTGAAGTAACCGGTTATTTCATTAATTGTCGGTTTTCCTTCAATAGTTTTGTCCTGTTTAATAACGATTGTATAACAGGTTTTACAATCTTCAATTGTTGGCCTGGCAACTTTAGAGCTTCCGTCGGCAGACACAAAAGCGTAGAGCCTCCAGGAGCCAAGAATAGGGTGCGTGCCATCTTTTATCATCTGTTCTTCAAGTAATAAATCGGCATCAGCGGA
>WXFE01000202.1 GCA_009881065.1 Bacteroidales bacterium
TTATCCCTTTCGGGAATCAGCCTTGCGGTCCGGAACAGTCAGATTTACCCGCCTCACCAGTATTATGGGCTCTCGAGCCAGGAAGCAGCCCCCTTTGAATATCCTCCTTCATCATTCCTGTCCGGATTGTAAAAATACAATTTTTGTGACTGGCAACAGTTCACTGTATTTTTTATATAATCGCTCGTAACTGCCAGATTATCAAGATATATCACTCTTCCCCAATGAGCACTCTGATTAATTCATCATATGTCTGTTAACAAAAATTCACCGACCTGCCAGACCAAAATGCTTGTAATTATTAAAATAATGCATAAATTTGCACACTATATGTATAAAAATACAATATGAACAAATCATTACGACTGGCGCTTATAGAGAAGCTTGTCAGGGAGCATGTGATCGGATCACAGGATGAGTTGCTCAGGTTGATGGAGGGCACAGGGATGAAGTGTACGCAGGCGACACTCTCCCGCGATTTAAGGCAGCTGGGTATCAGCAGGGGATTTGATGGCAGCGGGGGTTACCGCTATATTCTTCCCTCAGGCAGGGATGAGTCTGCTGAGATGGTTCCTGACAACACTGCGGCTGCAATTTCCGGTATGGTATGGGCAAGGGGAGTGCTGCTAATCAGCACCCCGCCGGGGTTTGCATCAGCAGTAGCCATCAGGATAGACCTCGCCGGCCGTTACGAAATTGCCGGTACAATTGCCGGTGACGACACAATCCTGCTGATCCCGCGTGACAATATCAGCAACGAGGCAGTTGAAGAGTGCCTCCGCGCAATTTTCCATTCAGATATTAAATAACAGAGATCACAATGAAAAAAGTAATGCTTGCATATTCCGGGGGTCTCGATACCTCCGTGATACTCAAATGGCTCATAAACAAAGGATACGAAGTAATTGCCTATGTGGCTGACGTAGGGCAGGATGATGATTTCGGGGCTGTCCGTGAGAAGGCACTTGCAATAGGAGCCTCCTCGGTGATAATAGATGACCTGAAAAGGGAATTCGTCACAGATTATATTTTCCAGGCAGTGAAGGCAAACGCTGTTTACGAAGGCCGCTATCTTATGGGCACGGCTCTGGCACGTCCGCTGATTGCGAAGAAGCAGATTGAGGCTGCCATAGATCAGGAGGCTGATTATGTTGCCCATGGATCAACCGGCAAGGGGAATGACCAGGTGCGTTTCGAGCTGGCCTACTATGCCCTTAAACCTGATATCAGGGTTATCGCACCCTGGAAGGATGCTGAATTTCTTTCCCAATTCCATGGCAGGTCAGACATGATCAGGTATGCTGCCGTTCACAGCATTCCGGTAAAGGCATCCATCTCCAAGCCCTACAGTGAGGATGACAACCTGATGCATATCAGCCATGAGGCAGGTATCCTTGAGGATCCGCTCTACTTCGCCGGGAAGGATATCCTTCAGAAGATGGTGATGCCAATGGACGCACCTGATAAGGAGACACATATATCCATCACTTTCAAGGACGGTATCCCGGTGAATGTCACCAACAAGGATGACGGCACAAGCTACAGCGACCCCCTGGAGCTCTTCACCTGTCTCAACAGGCTTGGCGGCGCCAACGGGATAGGCCTGCTTGACATGGTTGAAAACAGGTTCGTGGGGA
>WXFE01000203.1 GCA_009881065.1 Bacteroidales bacterium
GACTGGAGAACCGGTTCATGATGCCGGCGCTCTCATCAAAGGCAGTCAGCGGTGTGCTGGCCTTCAAACCCGCTCCCCTGGGGATCATGGTTTCTCATTACGGTAACGCAGACTACTTCCGGATTTTCACGGGGCTTGGCAGCGCTGTCAGGATCAGTGACGGTATCTCCCTTGGTCTCCAGGTAGATTATATCTCTGAAAACGGAGCGGGAGAATACCGGGATGTGTCATTTGTTACATTCGAGACAGGAGTCACATGTCTCGTTGCACCTGCGCTGACTCTCGGGGTGCATCTCTTCAACCCCTTCTCTCCCCTGAATACCCTTCCTTCATCAATTGATGCCGGCCTTCACTGGAAGCAGTCCGACGAACTTTTTCTCACCCTGGCCGGTTCGAAGGTGAGCAACGAGCCGCTCTCCGTGCAGTGCGGCATTTCATGGGATGTAATGAAAAGGCTGACTTTGCGTACCGGGTATATGAGCTCACCTTCTGCCTTCGCTTTCGGTATCGGGTTCAAGACCGCCCTTCTGGAGGCTGATGCCGGATTTCTGCTTAATGGCGTTACCGGTGTTACATCTTCTGTGTCAATTACATGGTTGATCAGATAGAGTGTTGACCCTCATGGAGACCATAAGCATGACCATATTGGAAATCAGATTAACCCGGGTATCACGATCATGACTTTAATTATTCACTTATGAGTTTCAGGAGCGCTGTTGCAGTAATGATATTGTTACTCCTTTCGGGGACTCTCTTCTGCCAGGAGGAAAACCTGTCACTGAGGGAATCAGTTGAAGAGATTCTTGCGCTGTCTGATGATGCCGATCCGGCTGCCTTGCTTGAGGAACTTGAGGAGCTGAAGGCTTTTCCCGTGAATATTAACGGCGGAGATGAAAAGGAGATCTCACGGCTCTTTTTCCTGACAGAATTCCAGGTCATGGTACTTGCCGATCATGTCAGGAAGAACGGCAGCGTGGTGACCCTCTATGAGCTTGCCCTGCTTCCGGCTTTTGACCGCAACACGGTGCTGCTGATGGCTCCGTATATTTCGCTTAAGCCTGCGAAGCCGAAAGGAGGGAGGAGCTACGGACGTATCCTGGTGACGCTGACGGCGTCAGCCCGGTTCAGCAACGACGAAAGCGCTGCGGAGGGCATGCGGTCATTGATGAAAATGAAACACAAGCAGGGAAGTTTCACTTTCGGTCTGACGGCGGAGAATGACCCCGGCGAGCCATTCATCTTCAAAAATGCTCCGGGGGCCGACTTTCTCTCGGGTTATGTTCAGTATGAAGGCAAAGGATTAATAAACAGGATTATTGCAGGCGACTTTTCCGTCAGGGCGGGAGAGGGGGTGCTCCTGAACAGCAGCCGGTGGATGGGTTCATGGCTCAGCTCGCCGTCGTTCATGTCGGGACGAAGTGTTTCATCGCCCTATACATCAACAGAAGAGAACAGTTTTTTCAGGGGAATAAGCCTCACCCTCGGAGGAGTGAATTCCGGCGCCCTGCTGTTTGCCTCTTCAAATAAAATCGATGCCCGTTTGCTCTTTACAGATGACAGTGTTGCCACCGGGGTGAGAAACCTTGTCAGGGGAGGCATTCATGTCACTGAATCACAGCTTGCAGCACGCAACAGCCTCACTGAAACGGTGACCGGCCTGCGTCTGATTGCCGGTACGGGAAAGGCCAGGGGCGGGGTGACTGCAACTGCCACCTGGTTCTCCCTGCCGTTTGTCCCCGACGTGACTGAGCCGGAGAACCTTCATGCCTTTGCAGGCGACAGGCTGCTCAATC
>WXFE01000204.1 GCA_009881065.1 Bacteroidales bacterium
AATAGGATCATTTTCAAAATTCAACTTATAAAAACTTAGTAAAGCAACAATAGCATCTGACCTCTTTAAGATTGGCTGACTGAAAATTCCAATGTTTACTTAAAACTATATTTTGTAACTCACAGATGGTATGATGGGTAAGAGGGTCACCTGTTTCAGCTCGCCGTTATCCAATGTCAGATGCCATGGATTAATATTAGGATAGGCATTCTTCAACCGTTAAAACTGCAGTGTATCCTTATCAACAGAGTACATGGCAAAAATGCCGCATCCATTGCTGGTATTGCTGTGAAGTCTGATCGGCTCTGAGAAAGGATCATCAGATACTTTATAGTATTTCCACCTGTCAATCATATAGTTGTAATAATCGTAACTCAAAGAGTAGAGAGAAACCACATAATATGCACCGTCGCCTGGAGGAGGGGCTATAATCTTAAACGCATGACTCCTGCCGTTAAAGCTTTTATCACTCCACAGTAACTCCCACGTTATCCACTGAGTGATTGGTGCCCAGGTATAACCCTTCATTGAGCCACTATAACGATGAGCTTTTGATTTATAACTATATTTCATATACGGGGGATCGGGATCAGAATAAACTGCGTATTGCATTCTGGAATCTCTGTCAAGATATGTGGACGAGAGAGCTACATGATTCAGTCCCATACGATAAAAATTCTCTGTATCGGGCGGATCATCGATTACGACTGTAATTTCGATCAGAGGATCTCCTTTGCGGGTTTCTCCCATAAGGCTGATTCTATAAGCCGGAGTGTCAAAAAACCATTCCGGCCATTCCCCGTTAAAACTGCGCCAGGATAACTCTTTAATCTTTACAGTGTTGGGCTTGGTGTCTGTTGCTGTCACGGTTTCAAAGCCCGGGTAGTT
>WXFE01000205.1 GCA_009881065.1 Bacteroidales bacterium
TACTCAACGACAAATTTTTAAATTTATATTTTTAAATAATGCCAGAAATACTACTTTTGCGAAGTTATTTTTTGACCTGTAACAGAGAACATTGAAATGAGCAAGAAAAAGAAGGAGACCCCCAGAAAAGGGATCGAAAACGTTGAGCAGACACTGACAAGAACAGAACAATTCCTTGAACAGAATTACAAACCCCTGTTATATGTT
>WXFE01000206.1 GCA_009881065.1 Bacteroidales bacterium
GACTGACGCGCTGCCGTCGAACCAGGAGCGCACCTTCTCTGCCGAGAGCATGGTGCGGAGGCGGGTTACAGCCGCATCACGGCTGGTCACCGGCATCAGCCCGGCGGTGCAGGCGTGTTCCACGGCTGCCTCAATGTCATGGGTGGTGGTGATGCGGCTGAGAATCTCATGCATCATTATGCCGTATGCCCTCCCACCGGGTTCAGTGAGCTTGACCTCATCGGCGGGGAGGGCGCCGCCCGTCCTCAGTCTGAGTCTGCCCCGCGGCTCGCTCAGGGTAAACCGTGACATCTCCAGCCCTGGCTGACGCTCATCTCTCTCCACAGGTGGCAGTTCACCACATTCGACAACCCTGACAGCCTCATCGTCGCGCGTAATGAAGCCGGCCGGAAGATTCTCGAGAGCCTGATTAAGGAGGCTACCTGCCCCTGCGCTGCCGGAAGCTTTCAATGCTGTCTCCGGTGCCATAACATAGAGAGCGTCAACCGCCCTGGTGAACGCCACATAAAGCAGGTTGACCCCGTCAAGCCAGTCTGATGCCTTCTCCATCATGGCTTCTTCAGCGAACAGCGATTCCTCCAGGCGGCTGTTTATCTCCGGAAGTACTACAGGCATCATATCAAAGGGGGCGGGTACCTCAGTAACCCAGAGAAGAGGTCTGCTGAAACCGGGTTTCGTAAACTCCCATGAAGCAAATGGCACAATCACCACCCTGCTTTGCAATCCCTTGGCCCTGTGAACCGTCATCACCCTCATCGCCTCCTGGCGGTTCGACTGGCTGAGGGTGCTTTTGCATCCCTCCCCGTCCCACCATTCAACAAATGCCGAGATATCCGAGCTATGCCGGCCTGACCATGTGAGCACAACGTCCTGGAAGGAGCTGATATATGCAATATTTGCACTGTTTTCGCCCAGACCGAAGAAGCGGATCATCCCTTCAGTGGCGCTATAGAGTGAAGAGTTCCTGAATGATTCCAGCTTCTCCTCCCACCCTTCGGGAAGGGGGGACTGGTTTCCCCCGCCAGTCATGTCGTCAAAGGGTCTCTCGTCCCGCTCCATCGGCTGATTATCAAGAGGTAGCTGGTCTCGCTCACCAGTATGGTTATCAAGGGGTGGCCCGTCGGGAAGGGGGGGCTGGCCGGGCTCACTTGTCTGGTCCTCAAGGTGTGTCTGGTCGCACCCCAACGGTCTGCCGGGGAGGGGTTGCCGGCCGGGGAGGGGTTGCCGGCC
>WXFE01000207.1 GCA_009881065.1 Bacteroidales bacterium
CAGGACAAGGGGGTACTTGAAGCCCTGAGGGCGGCAAAGACCGCGTTTATTCTTGCCAGGTCAGAGAGAGGGCAGGATACCGTTCTCACTGAAGAGGAGGAGATAAAGATCATCCGTAAACTGGTGAAGCAGAGGAAGGAGTCGGCAGCCATATACCGCGAGCAGAAGAGGCCTGACCTTTGTGAGAAGGAGGAGAATGAAGCCTCAGTGCTGGAAAGATATCTTCCTGCAGCAATGACAGAGCAGCAGTTGGAAGCTGTTCTCAGGGAGATCATCAGCCGTATAGGGGCAAAGGGCCCGTCAGACATGGGGCGTGTTATGGGTGTTGCCACGAAGGAACTGGCAGGCAAGGCCGATGGCCGTGAGATTTCAGCAAAGGTGAAGCAACTGCTGGGATAAGGCGGCAGGGCCGGTCATAAACCGGGTACTGTTTCCGCCCTCTTGTTGTTCTCAAGCATACGCAGGATACCGCGACGCTTTGCAACCAGGTCAGTCAGCTCGATAAACATATCATTGTTGACCCTTTTGGCCATTGGAATGACATATTTTTCCGTCTGGTCAAGATAGTCGGAGATTTTCTGTTCCGACTGTATATCGCGGTGAAGGTCTGTAATGTTACTGATCCGGTCAGCGCACTTGAGCAGCAGGGCATCCCGTGACCCGTATTCAAGAAGGCGCTGCAGGTACTGCTCCTTCGTCTCATCCTTTCTCTTGGTAACCTCCAGCACAAGCTGTACAACATTGGTGCCATCACTGTCAATACACCTTATCTCTTCAACCTGGGTCTCAGGAAGATCTTCAAGCAGATCATGCAGCAGGGAGGCCTTGAGCAAGACGGTGTCAGTAAAGAACTTGTAGTCAAGCAATATACCCAGCGTAGAAAAACAGTGCCTGAACTGGTTGCCACCCACAGCCCTCTGTACGCTTATCAGGGCAGTGGCCTTCAGAATATAAGGCGCCAGCACAAGGTTCTTCAATGTCTCAAGGGCACTCATGGTAAAGGTTGCAAAGCCACAAAGTTAACAATTCCGGAGATTCCAATCTGTTATTATGTCATACAAATTATAAACAGTCTCTGAACAATGATAATATCTGTGAAAAACAGATAGGTGACAATAATTAGATGAGATCGGAGAACACTATCCCTCCATTCTGAGAAGAGTCAGCATTCTGCGGAGTGAATTCATGGAGTCAGTTTTTTTCCTGAAAACAGATAAAACAACCGGCCGGAGCCTATGTTTAGTTTTTCTGACACCTCTCAGTTTAATGAAAATGTTACCTTTGTTTATGAAAACTCAAAATGGTATGATTTTGACACGTGTTCTGCCAGCATTTGTACTGATAATAACCATGGTTGCCCCCGGAGTTGTCATTGCACAGGTACCTGTGGAGGTGTCAACTGAGAAGGTGGTCTCTGGCGGCAGGGTTTATTACATGCATGAGGTTCAGAAGAACCAGACTCTCTATTCCATTGCGAAGGCTTACAGAGTATCCGTTGATGACCTGTCACGTGAGAATGTCATTCCCCCAAACGGGATCCAGGCAGGGCAGATGCTGAAGGTACCCGCACCCGATCAGGAGGGCTCGGCCACATCGCAGTCGCGTCCCCCGGCTCAGCAGGC
>WXFE01000208.1 GCA_009881065.1 Bacteroidales bacterium
AGCCTGGGTTATGGCTACTGGGGGCCTTACGGATCATTCTATTCATGGGGCTATGATCCCTTCTACTATGACTATTACTATCCCTATTCATACTATTATCCCTATTCATACTACTCTCCGTACTATTCATGGGGATACAACCCGTATTCCTACTATAATTACTACGGAGGCTATTACGGTTATGGATACTACGGATACTATCCCTGGTACTCCGGCTACGGATATCCCTCACATTACAACGACGGCGGATATGTGCAGAATATCGCCCGCAGGGGAGGATACAGTACAATGTCAAGAGGCTCATACTCCAACACTGACACAAGGACCAAGTCAGGCTATGCACCTTCAGGTGACATCAATAGCAGGAGGATTGCATCCGGCACCGCATTATCTGCCGGTACAGGTGACACTCCCACAGGTTCAAGGAGGACAGCCACTGAGACCACCGCCGGCAGGAATGCCGCAGTTGCCGGAACAACCACGGGTGCCCGCAGAACCCAGGATGGAACTGTCAGCAATGCCGGTCAGGGCACTGAAACAGTCTCAAAACCTGAATATGCTAGACGCGAATCGGGTAATACAATGGTCCAGAACCAGACGCGTACCCAGACTCAGACTCCTGTGAGGAGTGAAACAACCACCCAGACCAGAACACAGCAGCAG
>WXFE01000209.1 GCA_009881065.1 Bacteroidales bacterium
GGCAAGTGTGAGGAGACAGGGCGCATTGACAACTTCGCCATAGCCGGCGGACTTAAGAAGGGGAAGCATACAGGTGCACGCTACAATGATTCAGACGTTTTCAAGATAATTGAAGGGGCCTGTTATTCACTTCTCGAGACACCAGACCCCGCGCTCCGCCACTATGTAGACAGTCTTGTTACACTTATTGCTGCAGCACAGGAGGATGACGGCTATCTCTACACCACACGTACCATCGACCCGGTCAATATGGCGCCCGGGGCAGGAAAGGAGAGATGGATAGACGAGCGGGTAAGCCATGAACTATACAATGTGGGGCACATGTATGAGGCTGCCGTGGCGCACTACCTGGCAACAGGCTCAAATAGTTTCCTGAACGTGGCCCTGAAGAATGCGGAGCTGGTAGCTTCGGAGTTTGGCTGGGGCCTGCGTGAGATTGCCCCCGGACATCAGGAGATAGAGACAGGGCTTATAAAACTCTATGAACTGACAGGCAATGACCGCTGGCTTGAGCTGGCCCGGTTTTTCATTGATGTCAGGGGCAAACAGGAAGAGTATACCAGGCACCCTGCAGGATCACGTTTCGAGGTTTACAATGACTCGGTTTACCTGCAGATGCACCTGCCGGTGCTCGAACAGACCGAGGCGGTGGGGCATGCTGTGCGGGGCGCATATTTGTACACGGCAATGGCTGACCTGTCACGCGTCACAGGAGACAACAGCTACCTCGAGGCGTCAGAAAAGATCTGGCACGACGTGATACGCGGCAAGATATATATTACCGGAGGAATAGGTTCCAAGGAATATGGAGAGGCCTTCGGCGAAGCCTTCGAGCTCCCCAACATGACAGCATACACCGAGACCTGTGCTTCGGTAGCCAATGTTTTCTGGAATCACCGGTTATACTCTGCCACCGGCAAGGCAAAGTATCTTGATGTGCTGGAAAGGACTCTCTACAACGGACTTATATCGGGTATCGGAGAGGACGGGTGCAACTTTTTCTATCCCAATCCCCTCGAATCTGACGGAAGTTTCGAGAGGGCAGGCTGGTTCGAGTGTTCATGCTGCCCCTCTAATGTGGCCCGTTTCATGCCTTCAATGAAACAATATATATGGTCTGAGACAACGGCTGGCATTAACCTGAACCTCTTCATCGGTTCATCCGCGCATCTGTCTGTTCCGGATGGTGAGGCTGATGTTACGGTGGAGACCGGATACCCATGGACCGGCAATGTCAGGGTAACGGTAAAGCCGTCAGCGGAAAATAGCCGGTTTGCCATGGGTGTTCGTATCCCGGCGTGGACCGGAGGAGCACCTGCTGAAGGCGATCTGTACAGGTATGTCACACCGGCGAAGGGAAGGGCAGGAATAAAGGTGAATGGCAAAAAGTTCAAGGCTCCGATCTCTGACGGATTCGCTCATATTGACAGGGAATGGAAGTCGGGAGACATTGTTGAAATCTCCCTTCCGATGGAACCGAGATTCATTGCAGCAAGGAAAGAGGTGGCTGCTGACAGCGGCAGGGTGGCACTGGGAATCGGACCGATGGTATATTGCCTTGAGCAGGCTGACAACGGACCTGTCAGGGAGTTGACAGTTGATACCTCGGTGAAGCCGGTATTTGAATTTGATCAGTCACTGACAGGCGGCACAGGCACCCTGACATTCCCTGTAACCGACAACACCGGCACAGTAAAAGAGGCCAGGGCAGTGCCATATTACTCCTGGGCAAACAGGGGGAAGGGAGAGATGATAGTCTGGATCAAAACAAACAACCAGTAAATCATGAAACCCACATGTATCAAACAGACAAAAATCTGTTTATATGATCTTCAGTTGTGTGGGTTGCATAATGC
>WXFE01000210.1 GCA_009881065.1 Bacteroidales bacterium
ATAGTTCTCCTTGGCGATGAATCCCCTGGCGCTGACAATATCGTTTCCTTCCGGTGTAATAGCTCTTACCCTTGCAACATTTGTCCTGTTGGGTTTCATCATCACCTTCTCTATTACACCCTCGCCGATTTTCTTGCCGTTATTGTCAACGAGCCAGACCTCACTGCCTTCTTCCACGAAATACTCCACCGGCAGGAAGAGTTGGTTCTTCACGGTATTGTATCCGAAGATAGCCAGCCCCGGGCACTGGTAGACACATGACAGGCACCCCGTGCACTTTTCATAGTCTATTGCCGGTACCGTGTCAGGCGATGCCTTCGTTATTGCCCCGTGGGGGCAGGCGAACTGGCACGGGTTGCAGGCAAAACTGTAAAGGCAGTCGATTATCACGAACGGTCTCGCCTTCATCCTTGCCTTATCGGGCATCCTCGGATTCTCAAGGACCCTTGTCGGGTGCTGCTGTGAATCAATATATTCCTTTGATAATGAAAGATATTCATTGTAGTTGCTGCGTACGCCCATCTCCTGGATAATCTCCATGGCGGCCTGCTTTCCGCGGAGCACTGCCGAGGTGCCCTCGCCAATCCGTATGGAGTCACCTGCGGCAAACACCTTCGTGCCGAACACCTCGCGGCCCTTTATCAGGAGCTGGTTGTCGGGGATAAGGCCGGTACAAATATTGATGGCATCAATGCCTTCGATGACCTTTTCTGTTCCCGGGACAGGGGTGAAGTTGCGGCACTCGGCTATCACTGCACCGCAGATGCCGTCATTGGTGCTGTTGGGAATAGCCCTGACCAGAGTGTGTGACAGGATGACAGGGATGCCCAGTCTCCTCACCCTGTTGGCCTGTACCGGGAAGCCTCCCTCGTGAGGCATTGCCTCAATGATGGCTTTGACCTTTGCCCCGGCCTGCATCAACTGATATGAGGTGAGGTACCCGATGTTACCGGCACCCACGGTAAGGATGTTCCTGCCCAGCAGGGTGAATTCCAGATTCATCATCTTCTGGATCACTGCAGCGGTATAAACCCCGGGCAGATCATCGTTGCCGAAGGCCGGCATGAAGGGAATTGCGCCGGTGGCAACAATCATATACTGAGCGTCAACGTAGAAGATCTCCCCGGTAAGCATGTTCTTGGCAGCTATCCTGTTCCCCTCAAGAATATCCCATATGGTTGAGTTGAGCATGATGCCTTCGTGTGATTCTCCCGCCAGGTTCTTTGCGATGTCAAATCCTCTCATCCCGCCAAAATGCTTCTCCTTTTCGAAGAAGAAGAACTGGTGTGTCTGCATCAGGAACTGGCCACCGATATGATCATTGCTGTCAATCACCAGGTTAGGCACGCCATGTTTGTTAAGCATCTCCCGGGCTGCCAGCCCTGCCGGACCGGCTCCGGCAATTGCCACGGTGGTGCGGTAAACCTTGCGCGTCTCACCTTTGGCCTTCACTGCTGTTGCTGAATGGTATCCTGCAGGTATCTCGGCTACCTCCTTTACACCGTCAACCGGGGTGATGCATATACGCCTGACCACGCCGTCAACGAGCATCTCGCACGCTCCGCACTTGCCTATACCGCACTCCAGGCTCCTGTTGCGGTTGTCAAGGCTGTGCGTATGGACAGGATAACCCGCCTGGTGCAATGCAGCAGCTATAGTAAAACCCTCCATCCCTTTCACCACGGTTCCGTTATATTTAAAGCTGGTCTCCTTGTTACAGGGAATATCAAGTATAGGATGCTTTAATATTCTTGTCATAGGAATTTCTTTCACGTTAGAATTCAACTACCAAAAATACTCCTGATTCTGCCATTATTTCAATGACCTATATCAGAAGCATACCATGATTTAATGCATTTTTTCCATGTTTTGTGAAAAATATCAATTCTTGCAGCCATTTTCCGGCTTTCCTTGTCTTCCTGGAATGCCGTCCTGAAGCCGCCTTCGGGGTACGTAACAATGACCCGTGAAATGAGGGTGGCCTTATCGGCAGATACTACAACGCGCGCACCATGCGCTCCCGGAGTCTATCTGTGTGGAAGGTCCGTGGCACCTGCCGGAACAGACAGACATTTTTTATAACATGAGATGTAATACTTTTAAAATATTGACTTTTAGTTTGTTGCAGGAGGATCGTTAATTTTTTCCCCATTATGGGCAAAATGTTGATATATTTTGATGTAACCTTCCGGGAGTTTAGCCGTATAATTAGCTACTTTGTGTAACTAAATACGGATCCGGTTTGTCATTACGAGCTCAATATCTGGCAGGTCTTCTTCTAGCCTTCTCGCTTATTGCGAATAGTCAGGACCCGCAGTTCTCGCAGTTTTATGCCAACCAGTTGTACCTGGCGCCCTCTTTTGCCGGAGCAACGGAAGACTACCGCCTTGCTATCAACTGGCGTAACCAGTGGCCTTCCATTCCCGGAGTATTCCACACCTACAGCATTTCATTCGACAAAGCGGTACCGAATTTCAACTCGGGAATCGGATTCCTTGCAACTTATGACGTTGCCGGCTCGGGTGACCTGAGCACTATGAACCTGGGGCTGCTCTATTCCTATGACATACAGGTGAATGATGAATGGCACATAAGGCCCGGAGTGAATTTCAAGTTCACCTACCTTGGCCTTGACATCTCCAAACTGGTGTGGAACAGCCAGATAACCACCGGCGGAACACTGCCCCCCATCACGCCGCCTCCATTTGACAATGTTGCCGACATCGACTTTGCCTTCTCAGGCCTTGCCTATAACGAGAAAATATGGGGCGGATTCAATATTGACCACCTGCTCAGACCAAAAACATCTTTCTGGGGTGAGAGCACCTCGGTCCCGATAAAAGTCGATCTCTTTGGCGGATTCCAGATCATAAGCCGTGGGCGACTGAAGAAAAAACTTGAGGAAGTTTTGTCTGTTGCAGCCAATGTGATGTTCCAGGCCGATTTCTTCCAGTCAGACATCGGTGTTTACTATTACAAGAGTCCCCTGGTGTTTGGAGTATGGTACAGGGGTATTCCCTTTGCCACCTCGAAGGAAGTGTCTGCCCAGGCGGGCGATGCAATCATCGGTATGCTTGGCATCAAGACCGATCAGCTGAACATAGGGCTGAGCTATGACTTTACAATTTCAAACCTCATCACCTCCTCCGGCGGCGCATATGAAATCTCGCTGATCTATTCGTTCACTTCAGCGCAGGTAAGACGTGGCGGAAGAATCCATGCCATCCCCTGCCCGGAATTCTGATTGTGGTCTCCGTACGCCAACTGTTACTGATTTTTCCTCTCTTTTCTGATTCCGGTCTCAGCACGGCAACTGTCACTGGTTATCACCCATATTTCCCCCCTCTTTTCTGATGCGGCCATGGTACACCAACTGTAACTGGTTTACCACTCTTTTCTGAATCCGGATTTCACCTCACCTGCAACAACACTTTCCGGCTATCCTTGTCGTATTTAAAATTTATGTATGTTTGTGCAACAATTTGTTGAACCTTAACCCAATTTATGAAATGAATAGAATATCTGTTGCAAGGGACACCCTTATATTAACAGTGATGGTGGCTGCGGTGGCGCTTTTATCTTCCGGATGCGGCAAGAACAAACCAGCCGGTGCTGAAGAGTCTGTTGTTAAAGAACACAATGGCGGGATAGCATATATTGAAATTGATTCAGTGATTGCCAACTTTGACATGGCAAAGGACAAAACAGCTGAACTGGAGGAGAAAACGAAGAATTCCGAGGCTGAACTTGCCTCCAAGTCACAGGCTTTTGACCGTGACGTGAGAGACTTCCAGAACAAGGTGCAGAAGGGGTTGGTCACCAGGGCCACTGCTGCCGAGATGGAGCAGACACTGCAACAGCAGCAGCAGACACTGCTGGCAAGACGTGACGAGATGGCTTACAACCTCAATGAGGAATCGATTGTCGCACAGAGGCAGGTGCTTGAGTATATCAACACCTTCCTTGTTGAGTTCAATGCTGACCGCGGATATCAGTATATCCTGGCCAGGCAGTTCCCCGGTCCGGTGCTTTACAGCGACACCACACTGGATATCACGGCTGAAGTCATCGCCGGTCTGAATGCCAAATACAGCGCCGAAAAGGCGAAGAAATAATTACTTTTTCTTTGATTTTTCCGAAGCCTGCCTGCCAGCGGGCTTCGGTGTTTGTGACACCTTCCGTTCACGCCTGATCTTTCTTTCCTGCTCGGGCGTGACGATAATGAAAAGATCCTCGTCAGCTCTTTTCATCCGGTATTGTTCACGCGCGTATTTCTCAAGGTTCTCGTTGTTGGTCCGCAGTTCATTGAGCTTACTGCGGTCTTCCTCGATCCGGCTCATGTAGTACTCCTTCTCCTGCTGAAGTCTGTTGCGGTTTTTTATCTCGCGTACCCGCGAAATCAGGTTGTTGGGGTCAAGCAGGATGATCCAGACAATGAAGATGAGCAGGGTAAGGATATACTTATTCTTCATCCATGGCGGCATCCTTTCGATCAGGGCTGCCAGAGTGAACCGCTGCCAGAAATCGCCTTTCCGGCTTTTGCCGTTATTGTTATTCTCCTGTGCCGTCATCCTCCGCTCATAAGATAGATTACCTGCACCGTATCACCATCATGGATAATCTCCCGGGCATAGCTGTCGCGGTCAATAATCCGCCCGTTGATCTTCACTATCCTGAGCCGGAATGAATACTTCTTGAGCTCAAGTAGTTTCTCTACGGTAATGGTGTCGCCGTCAATAGTCATCGGCTCATTGTTAAGGGTAATCTCCATGTGTGCAAAGTTATCATGCTGATCGGGAATGGCAAATTAAATCAATTAACAATGGGCAATTGG
>WXFE01000211.1 GCA_009881065.1 Bacteroidales bacterium
TTTGACAATGCCTGAATGGCGTTGACTCTTTTTTGATTGTAGCCGGCAGCTCCTTCATTCCGTCCGGCAATCGGCTGCATATTGACTATTATCATTAGATTACGGATATTTATACACGAAATTTGTAAGTATCTCCATCGAAAAAACAAAAAGATATAATTATGGACATCAGTGAACTCAAGGCAAAACACAAACTGATTAACAGGTGGCACTACAAATGGACTCCCATTGACAAAGGCTATACGGATAAAACCCTGTACATCAACGTTGGCACAGGCGAGATAAAGGATAAACCTGTTCCACTGGTGATGAAGGAAAAATTCATCGGTGGCAAGGGATATGGTCTCAGACTCCTCTGGGATGCCACAAGACCGGATACCAGGTGGGATGACCCCGATAATGAAATTGTCATAGCGTCAGGCCCAGTAGGTGGTATAACCCAATACTCAGGTGCCGGCAAATCGCTGGTGGTAACCATCTCACCGCAGACTGATTCGGTGATGGACAGTAATGTTGGAGGCTTTTTCGGACCTTTTCTGAAATTTTCAGGTTTTGATGCCATCGAACTTCAGGGCAAGGCCGCCAATGATGTCATTGTTTTTATCAACGGCGTGGACCATTATGTTGAGGTTTTCGAGGCGCCGGCCGAAGCCATTGACAGTCATGTGCTTGCCGAGCAGCTCACGGAAATGTTCGCCAATGATGAGTCTGACAGGAAGAACATAGGTATTGTTTCCACCGGCTCTGCAGCTGACAACTCGCTCATCGGCATGCTGAACTTCACCTTCTATGACGGCAGGCGCAAGAAGATCAGGATGAAGCAGGCCGGCCGCGGCGGCATAGGCTCCGTTTTCCGCAACAAAAAGATCAAGGCAGTTGTCTGCAAAATTCCCGGCGTAAAGGGCAATCTCAATAACGTGGTTGATCTCGAAGCCATTCAGGAGCGCGGGCGTCGCTTTAACCGTGAGATGCGCGAGCTTGACGATAGCCAGTGCAGAATGCGTCAGGTTGGTACAGCCCACCTTATGGAGATAATGGATGACCATGATCTTCTGCCTACTCATAATTACAAATATGGATCGCACAAAGACGCGCCCAGAATTGATTCCGCCGTCTGGAAATCGTTTTTCACACAAAACATCCCCGACGGTTGCTGGATCGGATGCAACATGGCATGCGCGAAGGCTGTTGACGACTACGAGATAACTACCGGACCATATGCCGGTCAGAAGGTGATTGTTGACGGCCCGGAATATGAAACAGCTGCCGGCCTGGGTTCCAACGGAGGGTTCTTTGATCCGAGATATATCATCGAGGCCAACTTCTATTGTGACACCTATGGCATCTGCACCATCACATGGGGCACCAGCCTGGCATTCATGCAGGAGTGTTATGAGAACGGCATCCTGAACAAGGAGCGCACCGGCGGTCTCGAATTGAAATTCGGGAACATTCCTGATGCACTGGAGCTTCTTCACAGGGTGTCACGGGGCGAGGGCTTCGGCCTGATAGCCGGACAGGGTATCCGCCGGATGAAAAAGATTTTTGCTGAAAAGGGATGGGGCGACCCGCAGTTCATGCAGGATATAGGCATGGAAGTCAAAGGGCTCGAATACTCACAGTATATGTCTAAAGAGTCTCTTGCCCAGCAGGGTGGTTATGCCCTTACCAACAAGGGTCCGCAGCATGACGAGGCATGGCTCATCTTCATGGATATGGTCAACAACCAGATCCCCACATTCGAGGATAAGGCCGAAGCGCTTCACTACTTCCCGATGTTCCGTACATGGTTCGGCCTGGTAGGCCTTTGCAAACTGCCATGGAACGATGTGGAACCGGAAAACAATGCCCAGACTGATGAACCGGCAAAGGTGCCTGAGCACGTAGACAACTACGTTACCATCTACAAGGCGGTGACAGGCAGGGAGTTCGATAAGCACAGGCTGATAGAGGACTCGGAAAGAGTATATAACTTCCAGAGAGTGTTTAACATACGTCGCGGTTACGGGAGACGCAAGGATGATGATCAGCCTTATCGCGCATGCGGACCCGTCACGGTTGACGAGTATCTCTCCCGTCAGGAGCGGTATGACAAGCAGCTTAAAGAGAAGATTGGTGTTGACCCCGAGGGCATGAGCATTGAAGAAAAGATGAAGGTGACAAGGGAGTACCGCGAGAAGCAGTATGACCTCCTTCGCGATGCGGTATACAAGCGCCGCGGATGGAACAACAACGGCATCCCGACAATTGAGCACCTGACAAAAATCGGAATGGATTTTCCGGAGGTGATAGAGGTGGTTGCCCCGTTGCAATAACAGGGTCTCACCTGTTATCAGGAGAATTTTAATATGATGATGTAACGACGGGTCTGAGACCCGTCGCCACGTGCCCCGGATGCAAATTATCTGTTGGCGATGCACACCCTGCCCCGGATGCGGATTGTCTGGTTGTGATGTGCACCCTGCCCGGGATGCGGATTGTCTGGTTGTGATGTGCACCCTGCCCGGGATGCAGATTATCACATTATGATGCGTAGCCTGACCGCAGGAAAGCAGCCTCTATTTCAGAATATGTATCCACCGGATTGGTCAGGGG
>WXFE01000212.1 GCA_009881065.1 Bacteroidales bacterium
GGGATTAACACCCATTTTGCCGGGAGTATTTATACTTAGAGGCCGACGGTTGGCAGTGCCGGATGGCAGGCAGAAGACGGCGGTGCTGGTTGGCAGTCGGCAGCGCCTGCAGACAGTCAGCAGATGGCGTTGATGGCAGGCAGTTGACAATACCGGTTGGCAGATGGCAGCGCCGGTCAGCAGGCAGCGGTACCGGTTGGCAGTACTGATCAACAGTACCAGCATCATCAGCAGGCAGGCTGATGTAGGCAACACTGGTCAGCAGTACCAATCTGCGGCACCGGCTGGCAGCACACTCTGCATTGAGCATCACCAATGCCCCATCAGTGAATATTGCCGGCAAGAATTGCAAAAGAATCA
>WXFE01000213.1 GCA_009881065.1 Bacteroidales bacterium
GTGGCAGCGGCGCAACCGAGACCATCCGCATATAGGCGTCAAATGCCGGTCTTCCAAAGGTTTTGTTCCCTGAGGCCGTAATACTGATCAGTGCTCCGGCTGCCGAGTGGTCACTCCAGTGAGAGAGAGCATCAAAACAGACATCGCGGGTGATGGCATCGCCATTCTCAAACTCCGCAGCCACTCTTTTCAGCGCCTCTTCACCTCCGGTACCTGCCAGGAGCGGTATGAGCTTCAGCCTGTCACGACTGCTGTCAAGCGCCTGCAGAATGAGTGCCGACCTGATTGCGGGAGTGTCTCCCTGCATTGCGGCATTAAGCAGTGCCCGCTGAAGTTCAGTCACTTCCGCCCTGTCTGATGTTGCATCAAGGAGGGCTATTATCTCCTTCTGGTCATCATATGAAGCCAGTGCCTGCAGCGCCGAGATGGCTGCTGCCCTGATGGCAATGTCATCAGAACCGGTCAACGGAAGAACCTCTCTGAAGTAGCTCTTTTCACCTGACCAGGCAAGCAGCCTGATGAGGGTGACGGTTGAGTTACCCTTTGAGCCGGGAAGTGAAGCGGCTATCTTCCTCATGCCTGTGCTGTCAAGTATGGTTGTGAGGGCTGTGGCAGCAGCACGGTGACCTTCATCGTTGTCATATTTCAGAATCCATGAGATGAGAGGATCAACTGCCCTCACACCCTGCAGTCGTGCCAGTGCCGCCACGGCACCCGCCGAAATCTCAGGTGACGGATCGTCAAGCGCTTTCATCATCAGCGGCACTGCCAGCTCATCACCTCTCTCCCCAAGCATGAACAGTATTTCCGGTTTCGCAACATCGGATACTCTGGCGTACCTGTTGATCCATTTCTTTGTCACATCACTTCCGGGCATGCCTGCCGCCAGCCGCAGCGCGCCACCCCTGATGGCCACGTCAGGATCATCGGCAGCCTCAAGAAGCATTCCCAGGGCATCGCTTCCCTTAACCCCGGTGATAATGCTCATGGCGGCCAGCCTCTGTGAAGCTGCCTCCTGATCACGGCTGGCATCAATTACCTGGTTTACAATACGTTCCATCTTTTTCACCTCGCCGTTCAGGCCTATTATCTTCGCATAGAGGAGCAAAGCCCTGACCGCACCGCCGGGATCACGGCGGAACGAGGCCGCCCTGGCTGCATCAACAAGTATATCATAAGCTTCCGGAGCGCCTGTTGAGGCGATGGCCAGAAGTGCAGCTGCCTTTTCTGCATCATTGCCTCCAAGGTATCTCTTCATATATATATCGGTAGCACTACCCGGATGTGTTGCAGCCAGAGCCACCATCACCTGTGCCGCGCACGGGCACTCGACTTCACTGAGCGATGAATAGAGGAGAGAAGCTGCCGCCTTGCTGCCAATTGACTGAAGCACGATGACGGCATCATCGCATATCTCAGGTGAGCTGACATAATCAGAGAGTGCAGTGACAGCCATGTCAGAGCCTGTCAGGCTGAGCTGTCTCATGAAGAAAGATCTTACCTCCCTGTCTCCGGCACTCTTCATGAACTGTATGCACTGACTCTCCCATGCACGTTTCCGGGTATCGTCACTATCCTTTGACAGGTGAGCTGTGAGTGATGCAACTGCATAACGGGCACGCAGGTCATCACCCTTGCCGGCTGGCACTATCTGTTCACAGATCATCGCCCTGCCTTCATCACCCAGGGCATACATATCTTCCATAAGCCTGGAGGCCAGTGCCAGGTTATCAGCCGGCATCCTTGCCAGCAGATCTGCCACCTTCGTTTCCAGAGTCCTGACATCCTGGGCACTGACGGCTGTACCTATGAGCACAAGCGCCGTCAGGGTCAATAGCTTTTTGATTTTGTTCATGATATACTTTTCAAATTGTTCACATATGCCACTCGCCCCGCATAGGCTGGTCAAGCAGGGCATTTGCCGCATCATCATCAATGAAGAGCTGCCTGACAGGGTCGAATCTGAGGTTCCGTCCCAGGCGCAACGCCACCACACCCATATTTACTATTGTGCACGACCTGTGGCCATTCTCCTCATTAAGGGCAAAAGGTCTCCGTGTCTTCACCGAATGAGTGAAGCTGGTGATCTGCGGTGCGGGATCGGGAAGGTCCCTGACCAGCTCAGCCAGGTTGGGGATATCAGAGACGAAGCCCTTGAATATCTTCCCCAGGGGACCCTCAATATAGGCGGCATCCTTGTCGCGGTTCTCGCCGTCAAGGATTATCTGGCAGCCATCATCGTAGGTATAGGTTATCCTGCGCCATGATCCCACCGCATCATAGTGCTGCTGGGGAGCGTCAATCTCCACTGAGACGGGACTGGTATGATCCTTGTCAAGCAGGTACTGGACTGGATCAATATAGTGCTGTCCCATGTCGCCAAGGCCTCCGCCGTCATAATCCCAGTATCCGCGGAAATTTGCGTGTACCCTGAGCTTGTTGTACGGTTTGTATGGTGCAGGGCCCAGCCACATGTCATAATCAAGTTCTGAAGGCACAGGTTCCGGCAGAAGGTCGGTTCTGCCACTCCAGTAAAACTTCCAGTCATAGCCGGTGATGCCGCTGATTGTTACCTTCAGGGGCCAACCCAGTATGCCGCTGCTGACAACTTTCTTCAGGGGCATGACAGTGGTTCCCAGACCATAGAACTGGTCTTTGAATCGGAACCAGGTATTCAGCCTGAACATTCTTCCGTTGGCCTTCACAGCCTCAACCAGCCTCTTACCCTCACCTATGGTGCGGGTCATGGGTTTCTCACACCATATATCCTTGCCGGCCTCTGCAGCCATTTTTGCCATGATGCCGTGCCAGTGCGGAGGTGTGGCAATATGCACAATATCAATATCTGGTCTGGCAATCAGCTCGCGGAAATCATGATACCCCTTCACCCCTTTGCCGCCCTTGCTGAGGGCTTTTTTCAGGTGGTCGGAGTCAACATCGCATACTGCCAGCAGACGGGTGTTCTCATAGCTGAAATGGCCAAGCCCCATCCCTCCCACGCCAATAATGCCCTTGGTAAGCTGATCACTCGGAGCCAGGTAACCGCTGCCGCCCAGCACATGACGCGGAACAATTGTCAGAGCAGCACCGGCCAGCGCCCCTCTCCTGATGAATTCTCTTCTCCTGTATGAATTATCTGACATGATACTCTCTTTTAACATTATTCCTGAGTGACATTGTATTCTTTCCTGAGCGCAGCGACTCTCTTCCTTAGATGCCTTTCCACCTTGTCATAGGCAGGATCATCAATCAGGTTCTTCATCTCATGCGGGTCAGCAACGAGGTCATAGAGTTCCCAGG
>WXFE01000214.1 GCA_009881065.1 Bacteroidales bacterium
CGCAGGTGCTGTTCTTTTCCTTACAGGAAGAATATTAAACAGGGGAGAAAACAGGAAAGGCTGAGAATTGACAGTACCGTTTAAAATACTGACGGTATGAAATCAAAAAAGAGAGTTGTAATAGCTGGAGGCGGTTTCGGGGGGCTTCAACTTGCCCGAAGACTCAGTAAAAAAGATTTCGATGTCATTCTGGTTGACAGTCAGAATCACCACCAGTTTCAGCCGTTATTTTACCAGGTTGCCAGCGCCAGGCTTGAGCCCGCTACAATATCATTCCCCTTCCGGAAAATCTTCCAGCGCTCGACCAACCTGAAATTCCTGCTTGCCAGGGCACAGGAGAT
>WXFE01000215.1 GCA_009881065.1 Bacteroidales bacterium
TGACAGGGATAAGAATGGTATTTTCAACGGTATAGAGGACTTCATCTCACGTATAGGTCCGGGTCTCAAACAGACCATCATTCTGATAAGAACCGGTGCTTTCCGGTTTACCGGGAAGAGTAAGGCGCTGCTGCTGTGGGAGGCTCACATGCTTATCAACCGGGGCAAAAGCGAGACGGCCCGCACCCTTTTCAATCCTGAGCCGAAGAGGTTCACAATGCCTCCCTTCGAACAGTCGAAGCTTGAGGATGCCTATGACGAGATTGAGCTGCTCGGATTCCCCGTAACGCTGACATGGTTTGACCTGCTGCAGACGAAGTTCAGGGGCGATATAAGTGCCGCTGGCATGAAGGGTGCCGTGGGCCGCCGGGTCAGGATGGTGGGTCACCTGGTAACGGTAAAATACATCAAGACCGTCAAACGTGAATGGATGAACTTTGGCTGCTTCATCGACAGTGACGGAGAGTTCTTTGACACAACCCATTTCCCTCAGTCACTTGCCGGCTGGCCGTTTCGCGGCAGCGGAACCTATCTTATCCAGGGTAAGGTTGTTGACGAATTCGGGTACACTTCCGTAGAGGTGGAAAAAATGGCGAAACTACCAGTACAGCCTGACCCGAGGTACTGATCAGCTCTCCACCCTGGTTACCCGGGTGATCCCTCTGACCGACTGAATCTTTTTGATTATGCTGTAGAGGAGATTGATATTCGGCACCAGCAGCTCAATCCGTCCCTCGAAGAGGCCATTGTTCATGCTGTAGGTGAAGTTCTTGACTGCCACTCCCTTGTATTCAGCCAGGATCTCTGTTATGCGTGACACTATCCCCAGGTTTTCCACCCCTGTCAGCCTGATCTGCGCCAGGAATCCCCTGGCAGAATCAAGCCTTGTCCACCGTGCCCTCACAACCCTGTAAGGAAAGTTCGATATCATGAAATCAGCGTTCGGACAGGTTGCCCGGTGGATTTTAATCCCCTCAAGGACGGTCACAAATCCGAAGATGCGATCGCCGAAGACCGGATTACAGCACCTGGCAAGCTTATAATCCAGCCCTTCAACCTTTTCATCTACAATAAGATAATCACTAATGTTAGTCTCTTCGTGCTGATGATGATCGGGTGTTCTGGCCGTGGTTTCCTCAGGCTGCTCCTCTGTCCTGAGCAGCACCTTCTTGATCTGCAGGAGGTCTGTTTCTCCAATTGCGATACTGAAATAGAGATCCTGTGAGGTCTTGAACCCATACTCCGTGAGCAGTTTAACCACGATAGCATCTCCGTATGGGATCTTCCAGTTCTTGAGCCTGCGGGTGAGCATCTCCTTGCCGTCGGCTGCCAGTTTGAACTTCTCCTCGTTAAGAGCCTGTTTAATCTTGGTGCGCGCCTTGTTGGTGATGACAAACGACAGCCAGTCGCGCTTCGGCGTTTGTTTTGACGAGGTTATGACTGAGACATGGTCACCGTTCTGCAGTTTGTGTTTAAGCTGTACATTACGGCCGTTGATCTTCCCTCCTATGCATTTGGAGCCCACCTCGGTATGTATGTCAAATGCGAAGTCGAGCAGGGTGGCGCCCACGGGCAGCTGTCTCACTTCCCCCTTTGGAGTGAACACAAATACCTCATCAGCGTAGAGACCTGGTCTTATGTTTCCGAGGAAGTCGCTTCCCTCCTTCTCCACTGTTCCAAGGACTTCACGCATCTGTGTCATCCAGGCATCGAGTCCGCCCTCGCCCTTGATGCCCTTGTAGCGGAAGTGCGCGGCGAGGCCTTTCTCGGCTATTTCATCCATGCGCCTGGTTCGTATCTGAACCTCCACCCAGCGGCCGGCAGGTGTCACCAC
>WXFE01000216.1 GCA_009881065.1 Bacteroidales bacterium
GTTATCCGCAGACGATGTGCAGTATCACGGAGCTGGGACGGCAGAGGTTTGCCGCGTATGTGGCAGCGCTCAGGGATTATCTCGGATCTGTGGACCAGAAGATTTGAAGATCTCAGAATCAGAGGGTCTGAGGGTTTTTGCCTCTTTTGTCAACTCCCTCGCGATCGTGCGTTTGTGAAGTATTGCAATAGTATCAGAGTGCGGCGAAGGTCCCGACCAGAAGGTTGGGACCTTCGTACCGTCACCATACTTTAACCGCTACTGCTGCCTGCCAACAGCAGATTTCGCTACTGCCTGCCTGCTGCCTGTATTGCCCGCCAACAAGTGCCTTCACTACTGCCAATAGCCAAAAGCTGCCTTCACTATTACATACTACCTGCTGCCTGG
>WXFE01000217.1 GCA_009881065.1 Bacteroidales bacterium
GACTATTTCCGTATTGGGAAACGCATGGAATTTATAGTGGCGAGAACAAATGAGGTCAACGAGGAGAAAAGCGCTCTTTTCACCTCTGCCCTTTCTGAAAAGGGGTTTTCCTTTCCGGCAAGGATCATAGCAGGCATTCCCACAACCAGAAAATCGTGTGACGAGGGATATTTCATAACCGACAGTCATGGGAAGCTCTTTCATCTGAAAATGATTAAGGGGCAGCCATATGTGGTCAGGATTGAAACTCCCGAAGATCTTGATATTGTATATATTGAAGCTGTGGATATCCGCAGTAAAGAGTTTTACTGTTACGTTTTTACACGGAATAAGGGTATATTTGTGGTAATGGATGAGGTTTATGACCTCCAGAGACTGCCGGTAGATGGGTTTAATCCTTATATTCACACATTCAGGCTGTACGCTGATCTTTTCAACAAGTGCATCACCGTTATGGGAAGCAACTGGTATGAGGCAATAGCAATTGATGACATTTATAATGTTGTGGCCACTCATGGTGAAGAGTGGGAAGATCTGTATGAAAGGCCCGAAGGCAGGATGTTCGCCACCATCTTTCCTTTCGAGATACGGTTGAAGGATGACGACTCTGCTTTTGTAAGGTTCTATTTCAAGCCTTCACCGGGTGTAAAATGGCTCTTTGTAAACCTGCTTTCCCTGACAGTGGTGGTGATACTGATCATCAGGCGCGGCTGGCCGCTTAGATCAAATATCCCGGATCTTATTATTACAGCTGTTACGGGAGTGTACGGGCTGATTGCAACCCAGTTCTTTCCGAATAAGTTCAATAAAGTGAAACCTCCGGTTAAAAACTGACAGATTGAAAAAGTTACTTTCAATATTGGTATTGCTTGGGTTTGCCACGGCGCTTGCTGGGCAGACCAAGCCGTCGATGCAGGGCAAGATCATATGCCGGAATAATGGGGAACCGGTTATGATGGCCACCGTGGTTGTCAAAGAACTCAACATATGGGCCACTACCAATGATTCCGGCGAATTTGTGCTGCGAAACGTTCCCCCCGGAACCCACACTCTGGTTGTATCGTGCCTCGGGTTTGTTCAGCATGAGCAACCTGTCACCTTCCCGGTTACCGAACAAAAGGTCATCATCCAGATTGATGAGGCCACGCTTGCCATCGAGGATGTAGTGGTTACGGCCAAAGAAGGGAGGCGCATAGCCTCGGGTTCAGTGATTGAGCAGTCGGCCATACAGCATGTACAGCCCACTGACCTCTCCGACGTGTTGCAACTGCTGCCGGGCCAGACGGTGCTTAATCCTGACCTGTCAAAACCAAAGCAGCTGACAGTCAGGGAGATAATCCGCAAGGACGGCTATATTGGCGATAATATGGCAAGTCTGGGCACGCTTCTCGTAGTTGACGGGGCGCCGGTGTCAAATGATGCCAACATGCAGTTTCTAAAAACCACCGGCGCCTCAACGGGCGTCACTGCCGGATTTGCCACAACAGCATCCGGTGGTACGGATGTAAGGCAGATAGCGGTTGACAATATTGAGACCATAGAGGTGGTAAGGGGTATTGCTGGTGTTGAGAACGGTGATATGCTCAGCGGAACAGTCAAGGTAACCATGAAGAAGGGAAGGACCCCTTTTACCGCCAAGATAAAGACCGACCCGGGCATAAAGCAGTTCTATGCCGGCAAGGGTCTCTCACTGGGAGACAGGGCGGGGACACTGAACCTGGATTTTGACTATACGCAGTCTTTCGATGACATCAGGGTAAAATACAAGACTTTCAACAGGCTCAATGGTGGTCTGATCTATAACAACAACCTCTTCACTGAAAGCAAGCCACTAATCCTGAGCCTTTCGGTACGTGGTTCACAGACCCTGGATATCAGCAAGAGAGATCCCGATATGCTTGATATTGAGAATTATGAGTCAAAGGATCAGAGTCTCGCCATGAATCTCAATGCCAAATGGGCCATGAACTCCGCGCTACTGACAAACCTTAACCTGGTGGTCTCAGGTGACATACAGCACCAGGTGGGTCATGAGGTGACCATGGAGGAGATACCGTCAGGTGCACAGCCGCAACCGGTGGCTTACGAGCCGGGAGAGAACCAGGTGCCCATACTGCCCTCCTCATATATCAGCGATCTCACCATTGACGGCCGTCCCTATTATTACAATGCAAAGCTTTCAGGCAACCGGTCATTTAACATCAGAGCAGCCCTCAATAACATTGTTGCAGGGATTGAATACAGACTCATAGGCAATAACGGCCTGGGAAGGATATATGACCTTGCACGTCCTCCGGTTCCGGTAGGAGGCACAGATGCAAGGCCCAGGTCATACAAGGATATACCATCTCTTGGTCAGCTGGCCTATTATGCCGAAGAGAACCTGGGAATTCCCATAGGCGAGACAAGGCTGGACCTGCAGGCTGGAATCAGGTTTACCAATGTGCAGCCTGATGGCCTGTTCAGATCGCGGGAGCACACCACTATGCTTGATCCGCGGTTCAATGCGAGATTCACCGTAATTGACAAGGGTCAGGGAATCATCTCGAATCTTGCATTGAGAGGGGGTTACGGTCTATTCTCCAAAGCTCCGTCACTGCTCTATCTTTATCCTGACAGGGCCTATTGGGACAAGACGGGTCTAAGCTATTATGATCCGATAGCTCAGAGAGGCTTGTTCATTGTGACTACCAAAATCTTTGAAAACCCGCGCAACGAAAACCTGAATCCGGCAGTGAACCGTAAAATTGAAGGTGGGTTTGACCTGAAAGTTAAGGATTTGAGCCTGAATGTTACTCTTTATTCAGAGAAAATGGATAATGGCTTCAGCTTTGAATCATACTATGAAAACTTCATCTTCAACAGATATATTCAACCGTTGCAGAATGGTCTGGATCTCTATTTCGTGCCCGGCTCGGGAGTATTCTATATTGATCCGGACTCTGGCGATGAGGTACAACTTCCTGTGGTACAGGATACAGTATTCGTCAGCTTTACTTACCCGGGGAACGGGACGATGACAACAAAAAAGGGCGTTGAGTTTACTCTTGACCTGGGAACGGTAAGTGCCCTGCAGACCTCATTCATTGTGGACGGTGCCTGGATGTGGGTGAAGAGGCAGACCACAGTGAATGATTTGCTCAAGCCATCCACGGGTAGTATAGGCGGAAAGGAATTTCCCATGGTTGCTCTCTATCCGGCAGGGTATGGCAGCATTGACAAGCGATTCAATACAAATATCAGGACTATAACTCATATCAGGAAATTGCGCATGGTGGCATCGGTGACCACACAGATAATCTGGTTGGACTGTGACCAAAGCGTATGGGATGACCCTGAGGGCAATCCTCTTTTCTATACTGATCCTGAAGTTCTTGATCCATATGCCGACAAGCTTTTCCCCAAGTATGTTGATCCTTTGGGATATTATGACAGGCAGATGGTCTATCATGAGTTTGACCGGTCTCTGGCAGTCACCAAACCCTATTCTGATCTGATAAAAAGGTACAACACACCCTGGTTTTTTTCAGAGACAGACTATCCGCCATACTTCGTGATCAATTTCAAACTCACCAAGGAGATTAGTGACAAAGCCAACTTTTCCTTTTATGCAAACAACATTACAAATCATAATCCACTGCTGAAACAGCGTGGGGGCGCTCCCGAAGTCTATGGACGAAGGAACCCTCCACTCTATTTTGGCGCGGAGATAAAAATCAAGTTCTAACCTTAAATTCAATATCATGAAAAAATGCACAGTTTTTTTGGTTGCTCTTCTTGCCGGAGTGGCGGCACTTACCTCATGCAAGAAGGGAGCACAACTCTATGATGTAGCCATCTCTGCTTACTATCCTGAGGGTTACGGTGAGAATTATGCCTCTGATGTAGACATCGTGGTTAAGAATACAATCTCCGGACAGGAGTTTAATCTCGTGACCAGTCCTCTTGGTACTGTAACAATACAACTCGAAGAGGGTATGTATAAAATATCGGCTACCAAGGAGACAGACGATTTTTATCTTAACGGAATAACCGAGAATCTTACTGTACAGCCTACCGGGGTAAATAGCTGGGAGGTTCATTTGGTGGCTACCTCAAAAGCAGGAGGTCTTGTGCTCAAGGAAATCTACTATACGGGCTCAAAGACCGAAGGTGGCAGCAGCTATTATTCCGACCAGTTTCATGAGATATACAACAACAGCGATGAGCTTGTCTATCTTGACGGTATTTGTATAGGTCTCACTTATCCGATAGGATCAACTCCTACCGAGTTTGTCAAGGATGATGGATCACTTATGGACCGGATACCGTGTAATTTCCAAACCCTGATGTTCCCCGGCACGGGTCAGCAATACCCTCTGGAGCCCAGGACAAGTGTCGTGCTTGCAATGGATGCCATTGACCACAAGACAGATCCGGTGGGTAATCCGCTCTCACCTGTCAACCTCGCCGGAGCACAGTTTGAAGCGTTCATTGAGGCCGCCGGCAAGGACACCGATGCCCCGCAGGCTACCAACATGATAGTGATATACACTACCTCCACAACAATGCATGACTGGCTTCATTCAGTCAATGGCCAGGGAGTGATTCTTTTCACATTGCCTACAGGACTCGACTGGCAGGCATTTGTCGCCAATCCCGATAATTTCATGACCAAGCCCGGGTCAACAGCAGCTACGCAGTATTTAATGGTCCATAAGGACTGGGTTATTGACGGAGTGGAATGCAACCGTACGGAGGAAGATAAAAGATTCAAGAGGCTGCCTGTCTCGGTGGATGCAGGTATGGTATGGAGTTTAGCCACCTACAACAGCAAGAGCGTGAGACGTAAAGTTGAGAAGATACTTGACGGAAAGGTCATCTACAAGGACAGCAACAACTCTTTCAACGACTTTATCAACGATCAGGATCCGACACCCTTTGTTCATCCAACAACAGTTGACAATTAGCTGATCAAATAAAGCAAGCGTGCCGGGCCAGGGACAAACAGCCTGTCCGGCACCCCGCTTTAAACAAGTGAATATTCAGTGTGATGAAGAATCTGACAGTTTTGCTTTTCCTGAAATGTCTGATCCTGGCAGGTACCGGCATTACTTTCGCGGCGGCAGACACCACTGTGGTGCCGGCGGGCAGCCGTGCCTTTGATCTCATGCCATTTGTCCTCCCGTGGACAGCCACTTCAAACCCGGCTGCACTGTCGGAGACCAGCTTTGGTAACATCAGCATGGCACAGGCCGGATATACCGGCTCGGATAATGATATCAGGTTGATACAACAGCCCGTGCAATCCTCTTCATACCACGCTGTTACAAAGGGGTATATGAAACTTGAAAGAGTTTCCATGTTCGGATCATTCGGATATTCCAACTCCGGTTACAAGGGCGTCAATTACAACGGCACCATGATGTTCAATACTTTCAGTCCATACCTGATTGGAGATTCGGTCTCTGCCAGGCAGTCGAGGGAGCAGTTCGTCATGGAAGGCAAGTTCAGCTATCTGTTGAATGACCGCATCAGCCTGGCAATTGGTGCCGGGTACCTCTCTGCCGTAGGAGCCAAACAGAAGGATCCGCGCAACAAGAACACCATCTCCACACTGAAAGTCACTCCTGGCATAACCTACGACATGGGTAAAACAAAAGTCGGCCTCTCAGGTTCAGTATATGCAATTAGCAATGAGATGTCCTACAGGGTTGAAGGCAACTGGAACCAGAACCTGTTTCTCTTTTTGGGCCTCGGTTACTTCAGACAGGAAATCAACATCTCATCCTATTCACAATGGTATGTGGGCCATGGTTATGCCGGGGCCCTGCAGGTTTCCCGTGGAAACGGTGACGTTTATATGATAGCTGAGTTGGGCTATGATCATTACACGGAAGAGGCCCGCTCAGGAAGCTCCTTCAGACTGATTGACGGCATCACTGAGACAGATGGCATCTCACTGTCAGGGATGCTCAGGATTGAACGCGGAAAGGCTTTTCATGTCCTCACCGTCAAGGGATCATTGAAGGCAGTGAGCGGTGACGAGATACTACAGCGATCATACAAAATAAACAAGGGCACATATTCCTATGATTCGCTTGCAACGGTAAGCTGGATAGAGAATAAACATATGATCACTGACCTGGGCGGCGAGGTGAAGTATACCCGACTGGTTTTTGATGCCGATTACAATATTGACCTGGAGTTTGGGGGAGCACTGCAGGCCGGCTATTACTCAACCGAACACTTCCCGGTGCAGAGCTACGGATTTTACAATACATTTAACCTGGGCGGATCACTCTTTGCAAGGAAACTCCTGAGAGCGGGACGGTTGCTAATAACTCCGGGTCTGGAGGCAGGCTACCGGATGAACCTTGGGTCCGATATATCCTATACCGTTCAACCATTGAGCTTCCCGGCTATGGTATACCATGATTACTATATCTCCAAGGCAAATATTATCAGTGCATCAGCATCAGTCAGGATTGAGATGCCCTTCAGTCAGAACAAATTTGTAAAATCATTATTCCTGATTCCGGGGGGACGGTATGCCGCGGCTCCGGGCTCTGAGGCCGGTAATCTGTCAGGTTACCTGATAGATGTTATGGCCGGAATTGCATTCTGAAACCATGAAGAAATCAATCATATCAGCAATGTTGGCGTTAATCCTGTTAACGCCTTCATTTTCTCAGCCCCTCAAGGGCGAATTTGCAATCATAGCCGACAGCAAATCCCTGGCTGTGGCAGCTGACCAGATCAGGGATTATGCCGCCGTGCTACGGGCAGAAGGATTGGATGCGGTTGTAATAGAAGACCGCTGGAAACATGCTGACTCAATCAGGTCACTAATGCGTGAGATGTATGTCTCAGGCCATGGACTGGAGGGAGCAGTCTTCATTGGTGATATTCCTGTGCCCATGCTCCGTGATGCACAGCACCTCACCTCAGCTTTCAAGATGGATCAGGAGAGATACGCATGGGACAGATCCTCAGTACCCTCTGACAGGTTCTATGAAGACTTTGATCTGGAGTTTACATTCCTGAAGGCTGACACAAACGGCCTCTATTTTTATTACAGTCTGAATCACTCATCACCGCAGTTGCTGACACCCGACATCTACAGCGGCCGTATCCGCATCCCTGACGACAGTGACGGGTCAAAGCTCCGGGCTTACCTGCTGAAAGTAATTGAAGCACACAGGAACCCGGATGTTGTTGATGAGTTGCTCTTCTTCGCCGGGCATGGATATAATTCCAACTCCATGACAGCCCGTATTGATGAGAAGGCCGCCCTGCTGCAGCAGTTTCCGCAGTTCAACAGGCAGGACAGAGGGCTGGAATACATTGATTACACCTTTGATGAGCACATCAAGAACAGCATACTCTCTCTGATGACTGACGAGATGGTTGACATAGCGCTGCTGCACCATCATGGTGCCTACGATGCCCAGTATGTGGGATCGGAGAAGGCAGCCAGCGGTGTGCAGCAGAATATTGAAAGCATTAAATATTACCTGCGTTCAAAGGTAAGGGGCGCCAGTGACACCGTGGAAGCCAGGAACAGGTACATGGAATGGCTAGGAGTTCCCGATGCATGGTTCAGGGGTGCAAACGAGAAGGAACAGACTGCGATAGACTCAGCCTGGTTTGCAGATATGGACATCATAGCCCGGGATGTGGCAAAATATGATATCAAGACAAGGTTTATCATGTTCGATGCCTGCTTCAACGGCTCGTTCCACAGAGATGAATTTATTTCAGGTGCCTATGTTTTTGGTGACGGAAGAACAGTGGCGGCACAGGCCAACACTGTCAACTCCCTGCAGGACAAGTACCCCAATGAGATGATCGGTCTGCTCTCATACGGCATGAGGGCAGGAGAGTGGAACCGGATGGTATGCTACCTTGAGTCTCACATTATCGGTGATCCCACCTTCAGGTTTGCCTCTTCGGACCCGAAGTTTGATGCGGACAGGATGATGAAGAGCGCCGGCAACAACAGCAAACTGCTGAAGCTGGCCTCCTACCCGCATCCCGATGTGCAGAGCTGGGCACTCTGGAACCTGAACTCAAACGGTTACACCGGCTTAAGCAACCTCCTGGCAGAAAAATACTTCAGCTCGCCTTACATGAACACCCGCATGACTGCGCTGAAGCTTCTTGCGCAGCTGAAAGATGACAATTTCGTCAGGGTGACGGCAGCAGCTCTCAATGATTCATATGAGCTTATCCGCAGGTTTGCCGCCACATACTGCCAGAAGTCGGGTGACCCGCGGCTGGCACCGGCATTGATACGGCTGGTCACTCATCCCAACATCTCAAAGAGGGTGAACTACCAGGCAATGGATGCACTGGCATATTTTGACAGCACACTGCTTATTCAGGAACTCGACAAAAGATTTGAGGGGCTTGATACGGCAAATT
>WXFE01000218.1 GCA_009881065.1 Bacteroidales bacterium
GCTACCTTCCGGAAGATGCTGAAGACCCTGCCATCTTCAAGTTCAACTCGAGCATGATGCCGGTCATCTTTTATGCCATCACGGCACAGGAGAGTTACCGGGGGCTGGAGAAGATTCTCGACGAGAAACTGGTCAACCCGCTCAACCGTATTGATGGAGTTGGAAACGTAGCGCTCTCCGGAGTGCCCGGCAGGGAGATATATGTTGAAGTGGACCCGAGGAGAATGGAGGCCTATAATCTTACAATAGAGCAGATTGGCAACGTGCTAAGGGCTGAGAACCTGAACATGCCTGCAGGATACCTGGAGATGGGCAAGACCGATTACCCGATCAGGATACAGGGCGAGCTGGCCGAAAGTGACCTGATTTCCGGTCTGATCGTCGGCAACTATAATGGCAACAACATCTACATTAGGGATGTTGCTACGGTCAATGACACAATCAGGGAGACCAAGATGGTGTCAAAGGTTGATGGTGAACAGGGAATGGTTCTCTTCGTCCAGAAGATGTCAGGAGCAAACAGTGTTCAGATATGCCGCGAGGTAGACCGTGACATAAAAAAACTCCAGAAAGATCTTCCGCCTGATATCCGCATTGAAAAGATCATTGATACATCGGAGTTTATCCAGGGTTCAATCAATAACCTTACGGAGACACTGATGTACGCAGCTCTCTTCGTGATACTGGTAGTGCTGTTTTTTCTGGGCAGATGGCGGGCCACCCTCATAATCATCCTGACAATCCCCATATCGCTGCTGGTAGCCTTCGTGTACATATTCATCACGGGAAGCTCAATAAACATAATCTCGCTCTCGTCACTCTCGATTGCCATCGGTATGGTGGTTGATGATGCCATTGTTGTGCTTGAGAACATAACAAAGCATATCGAGCGCGGCAGCCGGCCGCGGGAGGCCGCAATCTATGCCACCAATGAGGTGTGGCTGGCTGTTATTGTCACTACGCTTACCATTGTGGCAGTGTTCCTTCCCCTGACATTCGTCAAGGGACTTACCGGGGTGCTCTTCTCACAGCTGGGATGGATTGTGTCAATCACAATTATAATGTCAATGCTGGCCGCCATTACCCTCACCCCGACGCTGAGCGCCCTGTTGCTCAGGCTGAGACCGGTCAGGGAAAATGCACCAATATGGACATGGGACGGCTCGGTCTACAAATTCCTTGAGTGGCTCGACAGATTTTATGTCAGGACACTCTCATGGGTACTTCACCACAAGAGATTTGTTGTTACAGCCGCTATACTGATCTTTGCCGGCTCAATGTTCCTGTTCAGGTTCATAGGCACAGAATTCATGCCGTCAGCTGATGAATCAAGAGTCTCTGCCACGATTGAGCTTCAGACAGGGACCAGGGTCTCTGAAACCGAAAAGGTGGCAGACAGGATCTATGCGCTTGTGAAGGAGCAGGTGCCCGAGATAAAGCTTATCTCCATGTCAGCAGGCTCAGATGACAGCGGCGGATTCGCCACGCTCTTCAGCGATGGCGGTACCCATGTTGCCACTTTCACATTTGCACTTGTTGACGTGGAAGAGAGGAAGAGGTCTTCCAGGGAGGTGGCAGAGCAGATACGGGGTATAATTGCCCCGATGCCTGAGGTGATAAATTTTTCGGTACTCTCGGAATCAGCTGGCATGGGCTCCATGGGAGGAGGAAACACCGTTGACATAGAGATATACGGATTTGATATCACCCGGACTAACCTCCTGGCGGAAGAGCTGGCAGAGAGGGTTAAAAAGATTCCCGGCGCCACAAACGTTGATATCAGCCGTGACAAGTCGAAACCGGAACTCCAGGTGATACTTGACCAGAATAAGATGCTCAGGTACGGACTGACAACAGCTCAGGTTTCATCAATGATCAGGAACCGTGTTGATGGCCTGATCGCCACTCGTCTCCGCCAGTTTGGTGATGAGTATGATATCATTGTCAGGTACAAGGAGTCAGCCCGCAACTCGCTCACCGAGCTGCAGAATATCGGCATAGCCACTCCTGCAGGAGAGGTGATCAGACTCGGCGAAATAGCCGATGTAAAGGAACACTGGTCACCACCCAACATTGAGAGAAAGCGGAAGGAGCGCATTGTGACCGTTTCGGTGACACCCTACAAGAGGGCGCTTAACCTTATTGCCGCTGATATCCAGAAGGAAATTGACGCTGTGGAGATTCCATCAGGCGTGATGGTTGAGATCTCCGGCGCCTATGAGGACATGATGGAATCATTCATGGACATAGGGCTGCTGATGGTTGTTGCGATCATCCTTGTCTACCTGGTAATCGCATCCCAGTTTGAGTCGCTCAAGATGCCGCTGATCATCATGCTCTCGATACCGTTTGCCTTCTCCGGAGTGGCCATAGCGCTGTTTCTGTCAGGAATCAACCTCAGCCTCATCGCCGCAATCGGCGCCATAATGCTGATCGGAATAGTAGTCAAGAACGCCATCGTGCTTGTTGACTTCATCAACCTCACGCGTGACAGAGGCGTGGAGCTTTATCAGGCAGTTCTGATATCAGGCCGTTCCAGGCTCAGGCCTGTGCTCATGACCTCCATGACCACCATTCTGGCCATGATCCCTCTGGCCATCAACCCGGGCGAGGGTTCGGAGCTATGGCAGCCGATGGGTGTCACAGTTATCGGTGGTCTGGTGTTCTCCACAATTGTGACGATGGTGATTGTGCCGGTGGGTTATGTTCTTATGGCCCGCCACGGCGAAAGGGACAGGAAACACAAGGTGGTATACAGGGACATGAAGTTTCTCGACGACATTAAGGAAAACCACGAAAACGGAAAGTCATGAAAGCAGTAATGATAATTTATAACCTCGCCCTGACGGAGAAGGTAGAGTTCACGCTGGAACATTTTGGTATCAGGGGATATACTCACTGGGATAACGTTAAAGGTTCCGGATCAATTACCGGTGTGCCCCACCTGGGCACCCACACCTGGCCCGAGATCAACGGGGTGACTCTCACCTTTGTCGATGATGAAAAGGTTGCCCTTCTGCTTGAGGCGGTACGGCGCATTGATGACATTAACCAGGAGGTGGGCATCAGGGCATTCGTCTGGTCGATAGAACAGACAGTCTGACGCAGCGGCATCCGGAATGGCTGTTCCCGGCTCTCTCCCTGGTGGCATCCGGGTCTGCTGTTCCGGGTATTGCCCCTTGCGGGGCGAAGCAGCTCTCACAACGCCTCCTGTCATGAAAGGTCAATGATGTTTCCGCGCAAGGCGAATTAGCTGTCATCACATCCCTGACATGAAAGGGTAACGACGCTCCTCTGCGGAGCGAAGCAGCCGTCACCACGCCCCCTGTAGTAAGAGTGCAGCGATGCTTCCCTGCAGGGTGAATCAGCCGTCATCACACCCCCTGTCATGAAAAGGCAACGATGCTTCCCTGCGGGGCGTCGTTTCTTTTGGGCACCAATTTCCGTCGTTATGTTTTACACTATTTTTATTTATAAAAGGAATAATCTCTATTTTTATAGCGGAAGAATCATCAAAATAAAACTTAAAGCCATGCAGAAATTCATTTCTCTGTTTTCATTGCTCATTATTCTGTCTTTTGCCACATCATGTACAAATTCCAGGGGAGATCAGAAGGTTACAGCTTCTGAAACTCCTGCAGGATTAACATCGGATGCGAAGCTTAATCCTGACCTTGACTCCAAACTCGGATCGTGGCTGAAAAAAGATGTCGAGTGCTACGGTATTGTAGTGGGGTATTTTGCTGACGGCAGCACACTGGGCAAGTCTGTTAAATGCCGTGTTGTTGCCATCAAGCCTGACAAGATCAAGATGAAGACAATTGAGAGTGTCAGCCTGCTGCCGGGTGAGGGATGCGATAAGATGGGCCTGGCCTATGGCGATACCTGGTGGGAGGAGGAGGGAGACATCTTCCGTACCCGGGAAGAGGCTGAGGACTATATCAGGGATAAGGGCTGGGCTCCAAAGTAGCCTCGCGGGAAGAATTATACCATGATGGTGATATCTCTCTGCCGTCAGGGATGAGTGATAATGAACTGATAAAGGCCGTTATCAGGGGTGATAACAGCGCCATGCGTCAACTGATATCAAAATATCAGGACCTGGTGCTGAACACCTGTTACAAGGTCTTGCAGTCACGGCAAGATGCAGAGGATATTTCCCAGGAAGTATTTATTGAAGTATACCGATCTGCTGCCGGGCTGAGATACGAGGAGAACATCTCATTCTGGCTGTACCGTATTTCACTCAACAAGTCAATCAATCACCTCAGGCGATCACAGAACATACTGTTTCGTTCACTGATGAAGATAGAGACTCTCTTCCGTCATGATGATGCCGGGAGCATGAGCCCGGAACCGCATTCTGATGATCATCCGGACGAAAGCCTGGAGGCGGCTGAGAGATTGGAGATTGTTAAAAAGGCCGTGGCAACCCTGCCGGCAAACCAGCAGAAAGCCTTTATTCTGTATTACTATGAGGAGCTTTCATATAAAGAGATAGGCAGCGTGCTGAAATTATCGGTCTCATCAGTAGAGTCACTTCTTTTCCGTGCACGTGAAAATGTAAAGAAAAGATGCTGTCCGGAAAAACCTGTAAAAAAGCTATTTAAAACTTTAAATCATGATAAGTGAAAAAACCAACAGGATTTTGCTTTGGTTTAACCTGATCCTGATCCTGATCATCACATCGGCTGTAATTACTTTCCTGGTAATGAAAAGTTCGGGTGAGAAGCAAACCAATGACCCCGGAGTGATTAATTCCATGGACATGCTACGAAAGGAGCTCAGCCTGACTGATGAGCAATACCGGACAGTACTGTTGGAAAATGACCGCACAATCCGCAAATACAACATTGTCTTCGACATGATGTGCGAAACCAACGTGGCCATGCTTGAAGAACTGGCAAAGGAGGTCAGTGACCCGGCGGTGCTTGACAGCCTCAGCAGGAAGGTGGGAACACTTAGTGTCTCACTCAGGAGACATACAACTGACTACTTCATGAACCTGAAAAGCATCTGCAACGAGGATCAGCAGAAAGAGCTTACCGAAATCTTAAAGAGAATGATGCAGATTGATGAACTGTGCAAGAGCTGCAACAAGAGAGAATGTCCAAGGAAAGAGCGGATCAACAACATCGGAAAATAATTTTATGCAATGACCGCAGGTTTCCGGCTTACAACTTGTCTTTTTAATAAACGATTATATTCATTCTGAACAATCATGCCAGATTTTTTCTCAGATCTTGCCAGAAACATGAAGGGCAAGAAAATAGATGTTTCCGACTCATTCGCTGACAATGTCATGTCAGTGATTGAACGAAGGAAGGAGGGTGGTTTCAAATCCATGTCAGTGGCTTCGCGGATAATTTTTTCCATGGTGTTGCTGGTAATATACTGTTCACTGGGTATACTGCTGGGAGTGAAGGGCTACAATGGCATGCAGCCTGATGATAGCTCATCTTCACAAGAGGCACTGGTGGAACTCATGGACTCTCACTATATCAGCACAGACCTCCTTCATGATCCATTCTTCAGAAATTTTGTCTGCCGGTAATATAATAATCCGCTCACCATTCCAATGAGCCTTGCACGAATAGCAGTTCACAACAGAGATCAAACATAAATACCTTGTAAGTCATATTAGATCAAAGAAATAATAACAGATATCACAAATGAAAAAGCAAAACTGGTACAAACTCCTATATCAATTTGCAATAATTGGTATACTCACATTTATGGGCTTCCGCCTGCTCTTTGACAAGGCTTATGCTCCCGACTTCGAAGCCTACTGTCCGTTTGGCGGCCTTCAGGCACTGGGCAGCTACCTTAGCCTGGGCTCTCTCTCATGTTCGATGACCAGCACACAGATCATGATGGGAGTGGTTCTCTTCATCGGCATTGTGCTCTTTTCCAGGCTCTTCTGTGGATACATATGTCCTCTCGGAACCGTGGGTGAGTGGATAGGAAAACTGGGCGACAGGCTGAAGGTGAGAATAACCCCGAAGGGTTTTATTGACTGCGCCCTCCGCCTGCTAAAGTATGTATTGCTGTTTATTACATTCTATTTCACCCTGAAATCGAGCGAACTGTTCTGTAAGAAATTTGACCCTTACTATGCCGTTACCTCCGGTTTTGACACTGATGTTGTACTGTTGTGGGCTCTCATGGCCATCGTAGCACTTGTGGTCGGTTCACTTTTCGTGAGACTCTTCTGGTGCCGGTACCTGTGCCCTCTGGGAGCCCTGTCTGTCATATTCAGGTTCTCTTGGTGGTTTCTGGGCGTGATGGCACTCTATGTGATACTGATTCTGGCGGGTCTTGAAATATCATATGTATATCCGCTTCTTGTAATCACAGCGGGAGGATATATTCTCGAGGTGACAAGGATGAAGAGAGTAAGGCCTTATCCCATACATATCACACGCAACACGGAAACGTGCATTGATTGCGGGCTGTGTTCGGAGACCTGTCCCCAGGGCATTGATGTTGCACGGATGGAGAAGGTGACTCATACTGACTGCACACTGTGCGGCGACTGTCTCCATGCATGTCCTGAAAAGGACACTCTCCAGATCAACAAAAAGAGTATGAAGTGGCTTCCGGCAGCAGTTCTGGGAGTACTTATCATCCTGGGCATCGTCGCAGGTACTTTGTTCGAACTGCCTACCATTGACCAGAAGTGGGGCACGCCTGAACAGATTGAAAGCGCTGGCATATTTGAGATGGAAGGGCTTAAGAATATCAAGTGCTTCGGCAGCTCAACGGCTTTCGCCAACCAGATGCGCAGGCACGAAGGGGTCTACGGTGTCGCCACCTATGTTGCCAGCCATAAGGTGCGGGTGCTCTATGATACCTCGCTGTATGATGATGAGAAGTTGCAGCAATTAATATTTGTTCCTGTAAAACGTGTAATCAGGGCAGTGACGAAGGATGTTGATTCGGTCATCTACTACACCCTCACTATTGATAAGTTTTTTGATCCGCTTGATGCCACCTACCTGCAGCATCTGCTCAATCAGAAGACCGACGCCTGTGGCTTCCAGACCGAATTTGCCTGCCCGGTGATAGTACGCATTTACTTCCCGGCAGGAACAGAGCCCGGCAGGGAAGTCCTGACGGATGTTATTGAGTCCAAAAACCTGAGTTTTACCTCCAATGACAATGAATTTCATGTCAAGCTGCCCTACAGGGTTGTAACCTTCGATGATGAGCCTGTAAAAATGTCAAAGGGAGAATATGCGTCAGCAATGTTCGTCCCGACGACCTCACGCTTCAACAGCTTCTCAAGTTTTTCCGATGATGTGGTTTCGCAATATATACTCAGAATGGGTGCAAACTCGTCACTCAAGGCCAGGTATTCACATCTGGTCAGCCACCTTTCAAATGATAAAGGCATTATAGCCTTCGAAACCGTTCTGGACTCAGCAGGGGCGGAGATGGGTGTGATCCATTACGTTGACACAATCACACTACCTGACAATATTTATTCTGCTGTCAATGCTGATACGCTTGTTTTCCATTACTCCGACGGACGTACGGGCAAGCTTGCCAATCCGTTCAGTTTTCCTGATCCCGGAACTGTCAAAAAAACAGAGCGATAAACCTGTAAACCACAAAGCTTTAAGAAAACTGATAACTGACAGACGCAACATGTATGCAATAGAGTGTAAAAACCTCACTCATTATTACGGGAAGAAGCTTGTCTATGAAAATCTGAGCTTCAATGTTGAAGAGGGCAAGATCCTTGGTCTTCTCGGAAAGAACGGAACCGGAAAGTCAACAACCATCAACATCCTTAACGGTTTCCTGCAGCCCTTCTCGGGAGAGTGTCTGATCTACGGTGAGAACACCCAGGCCCTTACCCCGGATACCAAGAGAAGGATCGGATTCCTGATAGAGGGACATATCCAGTATTCCTTCATGAATATTCACCAGATAGAGAAGTTCTATTCCGGCTTTTATCCTGACTGGAACAGCGCACCTTACTGGGAGCTGATGTCAAAGCTTAAGGTTACCCCGAAACAGAAGATCTCAACCATGTCATGTGGACAGCGTTCACAGGTGGCGCTGGGACTCATCCTGGCACAGGATCCTGACCTGCTCATCCTTGACGACTTTTCCATGGGTCTGGATCCGGGATACAGGAGGCTCTTCATTGACTATATGCGTGAGTATGCCAAGGCAGAACACAAAACAGTTTTTGTTACCTCTCACATTATCCAGGATATGGAAAGGCTGATAGACGATGTGATGATCATGGATTACAACAAGATACTGGCGCAGCAACCTGTTGAACAGTTCATGAACTCCTTCAGGCAATTTAACATCACCCTCGCCTCACCGGACCAGAAGGTTGACTTTGACGGCATTGCAGTAAATATTGAAAAGGTCAAGGATAAGCTGGAATTCTATACTTACTCGGCAGAGGACGAGGTTAAGAATTATCTGTTATCAGAGGGCATTGAATACACCTCTTTTGAGGAGAAAAAGATGACGCTTGAAGATGCCTTCATAGGATTAACACGTAAGTATTAACACTGAACACCATACCCATGTTTAAATCACTATTGTACAAGGAGTGGATCAAAATCAGGCTTGTTTTCTGGTTAGCTCTGGGTATCAGCCTTCTGGCCCTGATCAATATCTTTCTGAAAGTGCGTCATGATATATTGTTTGTCGATGCCGCCAACTACTGGTATTCATTTCTGTTCAGGAACCAGATCTATTTCAGCATCTTGAAGTTCCTGCCTTTTGTGATTGGTCTGGCGGTAGCAATAGCTCAGTACATCCCGGAGACGGTCAACAAGAGGATCAAGCTGACATTTCATCTTCCCGTCTCCGAGAACGGTGTTCTTATCAGGATGCACGCATTCGGAGCTCTGATCCTGCTTGCTCTCTTTTTGGTCATACTGGGTCTGTTTACTGCCGGCAGTGCAATCTTTTTCCCTTCAAACATTATCCGGGCATCTCTGATCACCATGTTACCCTGGTTTCTGGGCGGTATGGCAACCTATTTTCTCGTTGCACTGATATTGCTTGAGCCAATGTGGATTTTCAGGGGACTCTATACGGCAGTTGCAACAGGATTTGTGGCCATCTTTTTCACCGGGGCATCAATAGGTGCATTCGGCCCGGTGCTTCTGCCACTCACGCTGATTACTCTGTTGCTTAGTTGTGTCGTATTGTTTTCAGGTTACAGGTTCAGGAAAGGAGAGATGTAAGATGATAAAATTCAGCAGATATATTTTAGTGGCAACAGGCATCCTGGTGGCATCAATAGCGCTTCCGTCACTGTTCTGGACTATCTTTGAGAAGGTCCCCAGGTCACCCAATATCTTTTACAGCTGCATAACAGAAGACTTTGTTATTGTTGACGGCAGCACCAGGAAAAGCCCGGAAGGAATTGAATATACATCAGATGAGTATGAAGAGATTCTTCCGTTAATGTTCTTCAGGCAGCTGATGACTGACGGTTCGATGCCCGATTCTATCAATGGGGTGCTTATTGAAGCACCTTCAATCAGCCGGGCATCATCATTCTACAGGTATACACCTAAAAGACTTGACGCGCCGGTTCCCTCCCTGTGGCCCATGTTTGAATCACAAAGCGGAAAGGTTAACCTCTCAATGCCGGAAGACTATTTCCGTATTGGGAAACGCATGGAATTTATAGTGGCGAGAACAAATGAGGTCAACGAGGAGAAAAGCGCTCTTTTCACCTCTGCCCTTTCTGAAAAGGGGTTTTCCTTTCCGGCAAGGATCA
>WXFE01000219.1 GCA_009881065.1 Bacteroidales bacterium
TGCCCTGATGCATCACGGTTATCCCATTCAATTATATGTCTGCCGGCTGATAACAGGCCATTATGGATAGTCCTGACCAGAACTCCGGATGAGTTAAACAATTCAAGCCGGATGTGGTTATCACCGGCAAGCTCTATTGGAAATGTGGTCATATCAGTTGAAGGATTGGGATATGCATCTCCCAGGAATGCCTCAGTAAGAGATGGGAATGAATTAATTACTGCGGTACCATTTTTGACAAATATTATGGGAGTTCCATCATGACCCTTTACTGATTCAAGGAACAACTCAGCATTGCTTTCGGCGCGCCACACTTTTAAACTCACCCTGTTCCCTTCAATATAACCATCCCTCTCAACGGTTACAGGATCATCCAGTGATACCGGTATTGAGATAAACTCCTGGTCATGACCTCCGGCAATACCAACACCTACACATGTTTCCCCGTCAAACACTCCAATCTCGTCTCCCTCCTTCAATCTGAGGTTGCCGGCTGCTTCTGAAGAGATATACAGATTCATATGATCCAGTCCGTTTCCGGTATGGGAAGGAACAAAATGGATTGCTGCGGCTGATGCATCTGCGCTTTTCAATCCTCCTCCCGAGCCATCTGTCAGGGTCAGGGTAGTGTTTGAATTCGTCCTTACTTTATATCCTTCACCGGGCAAAAGGTTTGTTATATTATCAATCCAACCATAACCGGAAAGGTATTCAATTGCCATGCCAGCCTCATTCTGAACCTTAACGAGTGTTCCCTCATCAATCAGAGGTTCAAATGCATCCATTGCCGGCTGACTGTTCATGAAGCAATAACTGATTATATTCCAGCCATTTGTCAGTGGAATATCAATGGGTGAACTGACAGGTCTGCCATGTATACTCAGTGAGGTGGTTGCGTTAACCCTGATCTTATACCCTTCGGTAGGCCTTATATCTCCAATGAAGTTGTACCACTGATTCCCCAGGTACTCAAGAGCGGATCCGGCTTCGTCCTGAATTTTCACCAGCCTTCCGGCATCAATGAGTGGCTGAACCACTGAGAGCATAGAGGGGTTATCAGGAATCACCGATGACGAAAATATGTTCCAGCCCGAGGAGATATTTATTGTATGAGTCAGCGGGCTAACGGCAGAAAGATTAAGATAGGCCGTTGCTCCAACTAAGAATACCCCATCTCCCGAGATATAGTCAGCGGTTGTATAGTGATGGATTTCATCCTCACTTGCATCCCAGATTCTGTACGTTGCACTGTTTCCGGGTGTATATCCGTCAATTTCAGGTGTATATTCATCATCGCGTGATACAGTGACAGGCAGGGGGTTTGACCCTGTGAGAACCTCCGTCACTCCTCCCACGCCAACGCATATTTCACCATCAAAGACAGCAATCATGTCACCGGGCTGAAGGTTTGTACCATCAAGAGTTGCAGTTGCAATGTAGAAATTCATGTGATCAGCTCCGTTGCCAGGCCACCATGGCGGTATGAATGAAGCAGGCAGGTTATTGACTGTCACAACTACACTGTTGCTGTTACTGCAGCCCGTTGCCGTTACAGTCTCGGTTACTGTGTAGGTGGTTGTTGTTGAAGGAGTAACGATAGGGTCAGCTTCGCTGGAAGTGAAACCGGACGGGTCTGATGTCCACGCATATATGCTGCCGCTGTTTGCATCTGAACCAATCCTTGTGCTCTGACCCTCGAAAATAGTCCGGTCTGTTCCGGCATTTGCTGCCGGGAGGGCATTTACCACCACTGTCATTATTGCTGTTGATGCGCACTGTCCGGGATTAGGAGTAAAGAGATAATCAGAAGAGCCGGCCTCAGAGGTGTTTATAACTGATGGCTCCCAGGTACCGGAAACTCCTTCTTCAGAAGTAGCCGGTAATGTGGCAGGAATTTCACCCCGGCAATATGGTCCTGTTGTAATGAAGGTTGGCGTGACCCTGGAATTTACTGTGGCATCGGTGGTTGCAGTTCCTGTACATCCTGATGCATCGGTAACAGTCAGTGAATAGGTGCCTGACATGTCAACTGAAGCTGTGTTTGATACAGTCACATTTTGAGCCGTGGATGCAAACCCGTCGGGACCTGACCAAAGATATTCCGTCATACCATCAGGACCTCCTGTTAATGTTAACGGTGTACCCTCACATACCGGGCTGTTATTCGAAGCTGTCGCCACCGGTGAAGCATTTATGGTGAGAGTTGTATTATCAGTACCTGTTACTCCGTAGTTGTCTGTTACAGTCAGGCGGATCTGATGCACCCCTGCTCCGAGACCGTAACCGGTAAGCATTGCATGGGTCAGGGTCAGTGATACCCCTTCAAGGTCATCAATGCCATCATTATCAATATCCCATCCATATGAAGCAATTATATCCCCGCAGGCAGCATCAGGGTCGTAGGAACTGCTGCCTGTCAGGCTAACTGAAGAGCCAGAGCAGGTTTGATAGGGTCCTCCTGCCTGAGCTACCGGAGGAGTGTCAATAAAGACCGTAAAACTGCAGATGTCAGTTGTTGAGCAGGAATTTTGTGCAACAATTTCAACCTGAGTATTACCCAGATTAAACGAAGATCCGCTCCCGGTACCGCTTCCGCTACCCGTCGTTGCGCCACTAAAACTATAGGTCAGAGCAGGCTCGGGTGATCCTGTGACGCTCACTAATGATGAATAATCAACCACTGCTGAACAGAGACCCGCGTCAGCTGACTGAATGATTGTGGCAGTCGGGCAAGACTCAAAAGATGGGACAGACCCATCAACCGTAATGTAATCTGTTTTGGTTTCTTCGTCTGTCCCTGCCTCATCAGTAACCGAGAGGGTAACTGTCACGGAACCTGCTGTTGAATAATAAACTACATGAGGCCCCTCTCCGGTTGCAGTTGCCGGCATTGCACCATTTCCGAAATTCCATGCGTATGTTGCTTCACCTGAAATATTTTGCGTCAGGTCTGTAAATGTTACAGTGGTACCGGCACATACTGCAGTCATATCTGCACTGAAATCTACAACTGGCTGCGCCAACAGACCCAATGAAGAAACAAGGAATAATCCGCACGGAATAATTACTTTTAAAAACACTCTTCTGCAGAGCACCCTGCAGCCTGGCACAATACTTTTCATTTTTACTGCAATTTCACTGATTCATTTTTAATATCAAGTCATAAGCATCATACCCTGCATAAACTTTCCGAAGTCCTTGTAAGGCATGAAAAGAGAGAACCCGGAACATTACTCCGGTCTTATTGTCGCAACCCTTAACCAATTGCCTTTCTTGTTGTTAACAAGTCGGCTGATTGTGGTTTTAATACACCCTGTTCTCGTCAGTCACAGTGACAATCCCTTCCGGATGAGCCGTAAAAAAGAGAACCCGGCTCGTGAACAGGGCCGGGCATATTATATTCACACAGTGCAAGATAATTAATCCGGAGCAGATAGCACCGGGCAATCCTTTCGGAATAAAAACTATGCTCAGCCGTCAAGAAAACAACTTTAAAATTAATAATAAAGAAACAGACAAAGAAACCCTATTTGACCAAAAGGGGTTCTCATTGGATAAAAAGAACCCTTTCTTCGACTAATCTTACAGGCTGCCATACATTTCATGCCTTTGACAACTTTTTACTTTTTATTCAACACTCTTGCATTTTCAATTCCCGGTTACTAATTTTATCCTCACCTGGCACGCAGAAGTGCCTGTTACTATAAGGTGCTTTAAATCACAGTACTACAGTCATGACGAAAGGTCTCGTAACAAAGAAGGACAAAAAGAAAGAGCCTACAAAGAGTCTGAAAGAGAAGCGTAAAGAGAAAAAGGAAAAAAGGAACGCAAAATAAGAGCCTGATCTCGTCTCTTTCACTGTTCCGCCGAAGCGGGAAAATTCAGGCATGCCCACTCCGGGTGGTATTTTCCCCCGGTCACCGTTTTGAAGCCCCATTGCGCAGAGGAGTGGTGTTTCTTTATTAATGAACGGACCATTATTATTGTGTCACGGCACAATAATCGTCCTGATTTTAAGGTTGATTAAGTACATTTGTTTTAACTTAATGCCCCGGCCGAATTCCATTTTCAGAAACCCGATGAAAAAGAAGAACAATAAGTCACCGTTCCCATGGAACTCCGTGAGCGTTATTCTTTTCACCGCCGCAGTCCTTACAACCATAATCATTGCCTACTCGGAAGGTCAGAAGAAAAGACTGCTTAGCGATGCCGTCACTGAAATGGAAGCCATAGCCAACGTGAAATCAATACAGGTGTCTGACTGGAAAAAAGAGCACCTCAATGACGCAACACTGATCCATGAGAATGTCACGCTGGTAGAGCATATTGACGCTATGTTCATCAAGGAAAACTCCATCCGTGAAAAGTCAAGACTAAACCAGCTGCTTACCACCCTTATTGAAAACTACGACTTCAGAGGTGCAGTAATGCTTGACGCGGGAGGAAACCCCGGAATAGCTGTTCCGCCTGAAGAAGCGGTGATGGGAGAATACCTCAGGAGCACTGTCACCAAAGTCATTTCCAATCCGGTCATTTCCTTGTCTGATTTGCATATGGCGAAAGTGATCGATTACCTTCACCTCGACCTGCTCATCCCGATGAGGATGCCCTACGAGGGCGACACGGTGCTTGCCGGCGTGCTGGTCCTGAGAATAGATCCGGAAAAAGAACTGTTTCCGATGCTCTCAACCTGGCCGACACCGGGAAGCACCTCGGAGTGTATATTGTTCCGTTTTGAGGGTGACTCAGTAATCTACCTCAACGGCTCACACCTTGCAGGACATGACAAAGCTGTCACCTTCGCGGCCGGTCCGATGGAACTGAGCGTCATGAATCCGGAAACAGACGCAAATGAAGCTAGCGTTTACACTGATTATACAGGCACTGAAGTGGTCGCTTCAGTCAGGAAAGTACCCGAAACCAACTGGTACATCATCGCCAAGAAGGAAACCTCGGAGATACTGGCCAGGTCAATACGCGAAGTAACCATGCTCTGGATGATCATGGGTATAGTTTACATTGTCCTTGCCATCATGGCCTGGCTGATTATAAAATCAACCAAAGCCCGCTACCTCCGTGAAAGACAGCAGGAAGAACTGAACCGGCAGGCAATCATGAAACACTTCGATTTCGT
>WXFE01000220.1 GCA_009881065.1 Bacteroidales bacterium
ACCCTGTAAATGCAAATCCCGCATGATCAATGATCTGCGGGATTTTAGTTTAAAGTGGGTGACGGAATTGGTGACGAATTTGGAAACATCGTACTATAGGAGTTACTGTGGGTGACTGAATTAATTCAATGGCCCCATGATTCATCGGACGAGATTATAGACAAAAACCTGTAATTTTATGATGATGAAAAAGAGAACATTCACCCGGGAAGAGAAGCTTCGGATCATTAAGGAAGCCAGTGAACAAGGAGTAAAATTCATTCTTGAGAAGTATGCTTTGTATCCTGCCACGTATTATTCTTGGAAGCGCAAGTTTGAAGAAATGGGTGAGATCGGTCTTCAGCATGGGATGACTCCGCAGCATTTTAATAATCACCTTCGGTCGTTCCTTGCTATGACAAATTTAAAATGAAATCTTTATGTATGTTTAACCGTTTATTAAAAAGTCCGATTAATAGGGGTCCAAACCACAATAGCAAATAAACATCAATATATTATGCATAGACTAATTTGTTTTATAGCAATATTTTTTATAGCTGCAGAAATTAACACAGCTAAAAGTCAATCCTCTGTATTTACGCCAGATGAAAAAATTCCGGCTAGTCCGATTGCATCAAGTTTTTCAAAGTATGGTGGCTTTAGTGATGATTTGTATACCGGGAATATCTCTATTAGTATTCCAATATATACAATCACTGACAATGATGTTTCCTTACCTGTTTCACTTAATACGCGGACTGGATCGATAAAAGTTGCCGAAATCCCTGGGTGGGTAGGAAGTGGGTGGAACCTTAGTACTGGTGGAGTAATAACCAGGTCAACAAATCACTTACCCGATGATCTATATATAGATGAAATTTCACTTGCAATAGGGTACTTTTATAACACGTCTCTTAATCAGGAGATTGATAGTCTCATAAGCAGGCAAATCCCATTGAGTACTGGCTTAGCAGGCCAGTTAATGGATGGGTCACTAGATATGACTCCGGATGAATTCACCTTCAATATTCCAGGTTATAGTGGAAGCTTCTCCTATGTCCTTGATGAACTAGTAATATATCCAAAAATGAATGTAAAGATTGAAAGGCTTGATAATACTAGTGAGCATTATGTTGAAGGGTGGGAAATAACTACACCAGAAGGATTGAAATACACATTTATCTCTCTGGAGAGAAGTGAGAAAGAGTTTAAAGTGGGGCTTAATACATATGAATGCCTTGTTGCGACGACATGGTATCTTGAAAAAATTGAGTCATTAAAATTAGGCGGTGGGGAGATTGATATACATTATAAAGAACTCTATGGTGAAAGGGCTATTAAATGCGTTAAGGATATCTGGGATACCTGGTATTGTAACTATTTCGGATCTGATGACCCGTCAATTTATGTCGACTCTGAAGATCAAATAAATATAATTCCGATAAATTATATTGATAGCATTGTGACATTGAATTCTTGTTTGAGTTTTTCAGTATCACAGATAGAGAATTTTCAGAATGAGGAGTATAAAAATGATCAAAGTGACTGGAAATTAGATACTATAAAACTATTTGACCGAAATCGTGACTTAATAAGAATGTGGATTCTGGATTATGGATCCTCTGTAGATTATGATCGCATACAGCTCTTTCAGCTAATCGAAAAATCTCCCGATAATACATTGGAAAGGAAACATTCCTTTGATTATTATGGAACACTAGGTAATACTTCATTTTCAAGCAGAAATATTGATCATTGGGGGTATTACAACTTCAGTGGCACTAATAATCAAAGTTTAATTCCTGGACCTCTGTATACAGGTGGTAGCCAAACTACAAGAGATGGTTCCTTTTATGCTAGTACTCTGGGTGCATTGAGACGTATACATTACCCTACTGGAGGGTTTACAGAATTTGTATATGAACCGCATGACTATTCCTTTTTAGGTAATGATACTATATCCCTTATCAATACTATAGTTACTTATGAATTAGATACTGTTTTCACGTTTTCTAAAAGCTATTTTACTAGTTACGACTATCCAGCATATTACTCGATTACTGAGCCTTCTCGTGTAGACATTAGCATGCGTTGTACATCAGAAGTAACAGACACATGGAGTCCTTCTTGGATACCCTGCGGCTGTGGAGATAAGTACAATACTTTTGAAGAAGCTCCTCTCGGAGAGGCTATACCCTTTATAGTTAACGCAGGTCCTATTAATTTCACCAGTACATTCTTTTCAAATTATTTTCCAGTGTATGACGTATGGGGAAATACATTTGATTCAGTAGTATTTGAGGTAAAAATATACAGGCAGATTATTACCAGTGGATTTGATAAAATTAATCTTGGAGGTGGCATTCGATTACAAAAAATTGTTAATTATGATGGCAAAGGATATGAGACTAAAAGTTTCGATTACAGGCTACCCGAAGAGACTGATCGTTCCAGTGGAGCAATAGGCAATGTTCCGATTTATACATTCAATGCTTGTGGTTGGATTGATGGGTGTTGCCCGATATACTTGAGAAATGGGACAGGTCTAGCAGAGATTTCTTGTACACAGGGGTCTTATATTGGTTATTCAGTTGTAACTGAGTTATTAAATGACTCTATCCGTACGGATCATTATTTTACTTCATTCAGAGATTTTCAGGACCTCGCTGTAAATGATGCTTGGTTTGGTTTTCCCCTTCCTGATGCTTTTCATAAAAAGATATCAAGGGACTATTTAAGAGGTAAACCATCAAGGATAGTGACATTTGTAGGTGAGAAGAAATTACGCCAGTCTGAATATGAATATTCAGTTAATGCATCAGATACAATTTCTAAGTGGTCTTTTATTTATAAATCAGTTCCTCAAACTGGGCAAGTAAACTGTCTATGGTATAAAGAGGGAATTGTTTCGGAAAATATAACACTAACCAGCCTTTTAAAAACTGATTATGATGTAAATGCTGTCAACGAGACCCCACTAATACAAGATACGACATCATTTACATACACCTCCTACTTTGATATAAGAACTAAGGCAAGAAAAAGGAGTGATGGGATAGTTGAGACTACAGAATACACTTATCCATATGATTATAAGAATGATTCACTTTTTCAAAGCTGGCTAGATGATTCTTACATATACAATACTATAATCTCAGAAAGCAAGTATTTGGGCAACAATTTAATAGAGGAGTATATCAATTCATATAATAGCTACAATCCTTCTGCCACAATAAGAAGGAGCTATTTTGGTGGGAATCTCCTAGTGGATACCCTAATGTACTTTGAATTGTGGGCTGGAGTAAATCAACTTGAGCAGGTTAAAAAAAGAGGCACATATTTTAGTTATATATGGGATAAGATTGATGATAATATTATTGCCCAATTTGATAACGCAAAGAGAGGTCAGGTTTATTTTGAGGATTTTGAGCACTCTTCAGCAAGTAATGTAGTACAGAATGTAGAGAATGCTCGCAGCGGCGACTATTACTTAAATAGTGGATCATTCACTATTCCGAGTGCTTTATTTACTCCTGATTATGGAGTAGAATATCAGATGAGCTATTGGTATTATAAAGCTGGAATTGGATGGAGATGGATAGTGACTTCATATAATAACAGCATTACAACTGATGGGAGTAGAATTGATGACATAGTTATTTGTCCAAAAAATACTCTGTTTACTACTTATACGTACAAGCCACTTATCGGGCTAACATCAAAGACTGATTCAAATGGCTTCAGCCTTTATTATGAGTATGATTCATTAGGGAGGTTGATGTTCATAAGAGATCACAACCATAAAATACTTAAATATTTTAAATACAACTATAAAAAATGATCTGACCTGCTTGATGAACACTCTACTGAAGTAAAATTAAAAAAAGTCAAAGATGGAAAACATAAAGTTCTTCATATGCATCATAGCATCTGCCTTTTTATCTTATAACTCATATTGTCAGGCCTGTTATGTTATAAGCCTTGATCATTATACATCTGTTTTTTCTGCTAATGGAGGAGAAGATGTAGTCTATCTTGAAACCTACCCTTATGGGTGCACTCCCTACACAGAGTTTCCAGATTGGATTATGTTAGATTGGTGGAGCGATGACCTGTGTAGCATAGTCTGTGACGAGAATACTGGCGGGGCAAGAGATGGTTATGTATTCTTCGGAGATATGAGTGTTTATGTCACCCAGGCAGCACCTGTGGAACCCTTAGTTGCTGGAACCCTTAGCGGCCCCTCTTTTGTTTGCTACAATTCTTCTCCGGGTACATTAACCTGTACTTCAGCTACTGGAGGAAGTTGTGGTACGAATTATAGCTATCAGTGGCAATACTCAACCACTAGCCCAACTAGCGGTTACACCACAATAAATGGAATTACTGGGCTTGGGTACCAACCGAGCGGATTAACGTCACTTAAGTATTATAGAGTTAAAGTCACCTGTGATACTGCAACTGCTTATAGCAATATTCTTACGATTGATGTTTATGATCCCTTAGTTGCTGGAAGTGTTTCCGGTGACCAAATAATTATGGCTGGGAGCATTCCATTAACCATCACCTCAATAACTTCTGGTACTGGTGGTGGAAGTAGTGCAGGCAATTACCAGTGGGAATCTTCACATAATAGTGGAAAAAGTTGGAAATCCATTTTAGGAGCTACCAGTGCTTCATATAATGCATCTTCAGGAATTACTTTAACTACTCTTTATAGAAGAAAATTTACGAATACATGTGGAAGCGTTTACTCTAACAATGTAACCGTCAAAATTGGCGATAGACCCGCTCTGGCTAATGATCAGAACTTTATATATATAGTTGAACCGCTCACTGGAGTGCCTGATTCCACGTCATTATTCTCGCTTTCATATGATTCATTAAGACAGGGTGTAACATATTATGATGGTTTGGGGAGACCTAAGCAGAAAAACCTGATTTTTGGAAGCCCTGATCATAAAGATATTATAACACCAATTGTATATGATTTTTATGGAAGAGAAACAAAAAAGTATCTTCCTTTTCCTGTTCAATATCAATGTGGACTATATTCAGATACAGCAATAACTTCTCAAAGTAGATTTTATGACAGTTTATTTTCTGACAATACTGCGTATGCAGAGACAATTTTTGAGAATTCTCCATTAAATCGGGTGTTGCGGCAGGGGTCACCTGGGGCAGTGTGGCAACCTGACGGGCATCCATTAAGATACGATTATGGTACAAATACTGCAAATGACATTATTCTTTGGAGCGTAAATTCTAATGATAGTCTTGTAAGAGACGGATTTTATAATCCGGGTACACTATACAAGAATATTATCAGGGATGAGAATTGGGTCAGTGGATTATTGCATACCTCAGAAGAATATAAAGATTTTCAAGGAAATGTTGTTCTCAAGAGGAGTTATGTTCTGGGCTCTGAAAGTAATATTGATACTGTTGAAACATATTATGTTTATGATGATTTCAACTTGCTCAGATTTGTATTGCCACCCGAAGCAATAAATAATCTTGGGTTGCAAGAGGTTTTTACTTGCGAATCTGCTTTGATTAAAAATTGGTGCTATTATTATAAATATGATGGACGAAGGAGAATGACAATTAAGCAATTGCCGTGTGCTGGGCCTGTTTATATGGTTTACGACCCAAGAGATCGGTTAGTAATCTCGCAGGATGGTAATATGAGAGATGATACATTGTGGCACTTTACAAAATATGACAATCTTAATCGTCCGGTCCTTACAGGTCTTCTGAAAACAAATAGTCCGCGTACAATTGTACAAATGCAGAATTCTGTTGATACTGTCTATTCAGGTTCAACACCAAGAGAGTATTGCGTTGTCAGGGATGATCAGAAGGCCACCCACCTGGGCTATACGAACACATCTTTCCCGGACACAACTGATGGTGACATCACATATTATACCGCAACTTATTATGATGACTACGAATATCTTGATAACAAGACTTATGAATCATCATACGCCAGCGGACCAACAAGCCGTCTTGAAAAAGCCAGAGGGTTGATTACCGGTACAAAGACACTGGTACTTGATGGTGGTAGCACATTCCTTACAACAACAACTTATTATGATGAAAAATATAGACCAATTCAGGTATTAAGAGACTTATATGATTTGACTGATACGGTTGAAATTACCAGTCATAGATATGATTTTATTGGCCAACTGTTAGCAACAAAAACATCTCACATCTCTTCCACTGGGGCTACTGAGGTCATAAAGTATTATTCCTATGATCATATGGGTAGACTGTTGAAGATAAGTCAGGAAGCCAATGATACTACTGTTGTCTTATCTGAGATGGCATACAATGACCTTGGTCAACTTCATGAGAAGAAACTTCACGTATTTGACAGTACGGCACTTCAAACTATCAATTACGAGTACAATATCCGTGGTTGGCTGACAGCAATAAATGATCCCGCAGATTTAGGGAATGATCTGTTTGGAATGAATCTTTGCTATAATGATACTACGCTAGTAAAAGAACTCACAACACTATCTCAATATAATGGAAATATCTCAGGAATTAGATGGAAGTCGATAGGTGAAAATAATTTAAAAGGATATGGTTTCAATTATGATGCGTTGAACAGGTTAAGAAATTCAGATTATGGAGAGGGAAGCACATTTTCGAATAACAAAGATAGATATAAGGAATCTATTGGGAGTTATGATCTTAATGGGAATATCAAGTCACTTACAAGGTATGACACTATCATTGTTGACAATCTGCTGTATAACTATACTGGCAATCAGCTTATTAAAATTGATGATAGTGCCAATAAGACGAAAGGATTTATTGATATAACGAATACTACAGACTATGAATATGATTTAAATGGGAACCTCACAAAGGATTTGAATAAGGGCATTAATGAAATTAAATATAATTATTTAAATTTACCTTCGGAAGTCATTAAGGATGCAGAACACAAAGTGCTGTATATCTACGATGCGACTGGTGTTAAGTTAAAGAAACAAGTAGTATCGGGCGCAGATACGCCTGATAGATATTATGCAGGTGCATTTGAATATGATGATAATAAAGAACTAGAGCTTATTCATACTGAGGAAGGCGTTATTAACGTAACAGGCTCTACCTATGATTACGAATACTTTTTGAAAGATCATTTAGGGAACACAAGGGTAACATTTAAGCCGGACGGAAACAGCTTAACTTTACTGCAGAAAGTGGATTATTATCCATTCGGCATGGTTGCTGATAAGACAAATGGGGAATCAGATAATAAATACCTTTATAACGGAAAAGAACTACAGGATGAGATTGATTTGGACTGGTATGATTACGGGGCAAGGTTCTATGATGCCCAGATTGGGAGATGGCACGTTCAAGATCTATTAGCTGAGAAATACTACGAATGGACACCCTATAATTATGTTGGCAATAACCCCATAAAAAGGATTGACCTGTTTGGGTTTGATTGGTACATAGATAAAGATGGATCATATCAATTCGATCCGAAGGTCAATCAAGGCACAAAACTTCAGAATGGTCAAGTATGGGTCGGTGAAACACATCAGATAAAAGATGATGAAGGTAATGTTACGACTGATTACCGTAAAGATGGAAGTATAATGTTCTCAAATGAAAAGGAGGCATATAGTAGGATGTGGGTACAGGCAAATAAGGAGGGAGTAAACCGTGAACAATTTGCAGTTATCGGTGATGAAAATGTACTTGTGCTACCTGAATATTTAAACACCAATACGGATGCTTATTTTCAGGAATATGGTTATGGATTTTCAGATTCAAAATTAATCGATCCGGTTTCTGGATTATCATTTTCAATAGTTGCCACTATTCATACCCACCAAGATGATCTTAACGGAGAATGGGGTTTTGTTGCACTGCCATCGCACGAAGATGATGCAACCTTCTGTAATTATACACCTAATATTCCCTATTTCACGATGGGATATGATGGTAATATTTATGGATATGTTGGCACAGAAGCAAGCAAGTCCCCAATTGAATTGCCTAGAGGGTATAACAAAGTAAATGATTTACTAAAAGGCGCAAGTCTTCGATTCTTAGTTAAATATAATACTGAGAAATAATTATGAGAAGCTTTAGTATTTTAATATTTGGATTTTTTGCACTTGTATTTCTATTTAGTTGCTTAAATTCTAAAAATCACAAGGAAGTTCAGCAAGAAACCATATTAAGTTCAGGCAACTTTTGCTTTAACAACAACATTGACAGTCTTTTGCATATTTTTATTCAAAAAGCTAATTGTCATGGATGCTATTACGAAATGTACATTGACAAAAAAGATGAAAATGAAACTTTGTTATGCTTAAGAGCTAGTCTTAAGTATCCAGAAGGTATAAATAGCGATGAACTATTAAATGATTATCTTATGAAGAGGAATCCAATGTTGTACTTAATTAAAGATAATGAAACAGTCTTTATTTATAGTGGAATTGAGAATTTAGTTATACCTCAAACATTTGATCATGAAATTGAATTTCATAAAGATACTTCATCATATTTTGAATATACCTGGGTAATCAAGAAAATCAAGCAAGAGTATATGGTTTATGAAGACACCTGGGTAAATCCTTTTGATAAAATTGATTTCAAGAGTGTTATTAAATATGAGATACCTGATTCTATCAACAAGTATAATAAATAAACTTAAACAGGGAACACCTAGTCTTGTTTTTGAATCATTACGATTACGGAAGTCGCTATTACGATCCTCAAATAGGTAGATGGCATAGTATAGATCCAAGTGCTGAATCTTATGATTCATGGACTCCTTATAATTATGCTTTAAATAATCCGATATTTTTTATTGACCCTAATGGAGAAGATGTTTATCTATTTTATTATTTGACTGATAATCATAAGAAAGGAGAAGAAGATGAAGAATCGAATCGAGCTTTCTGGGCTGCAGCTTTAACACGAGCTAATGATATGTTAAAGAATGGAGAGATTGGTGAAGGGGATAAGGCCATCTTTAAGGGAATTTCAAGCACAGATGAAATACAATCAACTATTGAAGGAGATGTAGCTGCAAATAAGGATCAATTTGGTGAAACAAAAGAAGTTGGTATTTGGTCACATGGTGGATTTGATGGTCCATTTAGAGAAAATAAAAACGGAAGTATAGATCAGAAAACAGTATCAAGTTGGGGTGATATTAACTTTAACTGGGTACAAGATGGAGGTAAATTAGGTTTTTATGGTTGCCGAACAGGAAAAGATCCTGATAACAGAGAAGGAGGAAGAAGAGAAGGTCAGTCTGATAAACCATTTGCACAACAATTATCAGGTTATAGCAATATGAGTAGTGTGGAAGTTTGGGGGCAAACACAAAGATCTTGGCCTTCACCATACACAAATGTACGAGTAAGTACAAGTAGTATTAAGAATGGAAATCATCAGCCCCCGACATATTTTGTTGGTAGTGTTGTAGGATCAGTAACAAACAAAATTTCGAATACCATGCCTACTTATGCCTATCCCATGGCTGTGTACAAGAATGGACAGTTTGTTGGTTTTAGGCATCAACCAGGAGCAACATATTAATCTTATATCAATTATGAAAGTGAGGAAAAGTAAGATAATAATAGCCCTAATTCTATTCTTTTTAATTTTTATGCTAATAGATTGGAACTATTGGATGCCTAAAAGGGTTAAATCGAATTTATGGGAATACAAGAAAGGATATTATGTTGGTGAACATATCTCAAATGATCAATACACTATTAAACGCCATAAATTAAATTTTCATGATGGGAAAAAGTGTACTTTCCTATTGGCTTATTTGAATCGATTGGTTATTTATGATTCGAAAACAAAAAAAATAGGATATTATACAGTATTCAAAGGATCAGAAGCTTGGCATT
>WXFE01000221.1 GCA_009881065.1 Bacteroidales bacterium
AAGCGGCGTCATAACTGTGTCTCTCTCCCCCTCCCATGAGAAGAGTTTCATCGGCACGGGTGTGTTGAACGCCAGCGTTATCGAATCCTCAGGTACACCGGCCCTCCTCATGCTCTGATACCGGTCGCTCTGCCTGACTGACCTTGCCATGATCTGGTTCACCTGAGCCGTGGTGAGGTCATTTGAGTAGGGCGGATTCCGGTAATTCTTTGCCCTCTTGTCAAATACCGGCTGAAGGTTTTGGGAAAGGTGTTCTGTAAGAGCCTCTTCCGCATAGGTCTGCATCTTCGAGTTAAGGGTGGTGTAGATTCTCAGTCCGTCACGGTAGATATTATATGGTGAGCCGTCAGGCTTGGTATTCTTGTAGCACCAGCCATAGAGCGGATCATTCTGCCAGCGCCAGAGAGCCTCATTGTAGGTATCATCCGAATAGAACCTCTCCCGCTGTGGCTCCCTGCTGCTCATTGTTGACCTTATATACTCCCTGAAGTATGTTGCCAGCCCGGTGTTGTGACTGTCTTCGCGCAGGTCAAGACCCAGCGGAAGCTGGCTGACCGAGTCAGCCACGGCACGGGAAATATATCCGTACCTCTCCATCTGTGAGATTACCACATTCCTTCTCTTCAGGGCGCTCTCCTCATTGCGTAGGGGATTGTAGGCCACGGAGTTCTTCAGCATACCGACCAGCATTGCCGACTGCTCGATATTAAGCGAATCAGGGGTGGTATTGAAATAGATACGCGCAGCCGAATTGATGCCCACGGCATTATAAATGAAGTCAAACACGTTGAGATACATAGTGATAATCTCTTCCTTCGTGTAGCTGCGCTCGAGCTTAACAGCCGTCTGCCACTCCTTGAACTTAGCTATCGCCAGCCTGGAGGCACGCACAATAGCCGGATCATTGGAGAGGTCCCTCGGCAGGAAAAGGTTCTTCGCCAGCTGCTGTGTGATGGTACTCCCACCCCCGGTGTTCTTGCCAAGCATGATGGTCTTGACCAAAACCCTTGCAAGACCACGGAAATCAATACCCGAATGTCTTTTGAACCGGATGTCTTCAGTGGAAATAAGCGCATCAATCACATAAGGTGAGATATCTTCGTAATCAGTCCATGTGCGGTTCTGTATGTAAAACTTGCCAAGAAGGACATTGTCTTCCGAATATACCTCGGCTGCAAGACTGTTGTCAGGATTCTCAAGCTCCTCGAAGGAGGGGATCGGGCCAAGCTTGTTGGCGGAGATCAGTAAAAACAATGTCAGCAGGAACACTGCCGGCAGAGATATTATAACCCAGAACCAGATAATGTTTTTCCGGAATTTTTTATCCCTCATGATACCCTCATTATAAGGCCGCTAATTTAATGATTTAATACAGAATTTTTCTTAAAATTTTGAAGTTGGCGCCCTTATTCATTTACTTTGCCCTGTTTTTAAAAATATTCGGATGGCTGATAATCTGGTAATAGTTGAATCTCCTGCCAAAGCAAAGACGATAGAAAAATTTCTCGGAAAGGATTACACCGTTGTATCGAGCTTCGGGCATATCCGTGATCTCGTTCGAAACAAGCTGGGTGTTGAGGTTGACAACAATTTTGCTCCGGTCTATGAAATACCTGAAGACAAGAAGAAGGTTGTAGCCGAGCTTCGCAAGCTTGCTGACAAGGCTACAACGGTATGGATTGCTTCCGATGAAGACCGCGAGGGTGAGGCAATAGCCTGGCATCTGATCTCTGTTCTCGGGCTTGACCCGGCAACCACGCGCCGGATTGTGTTCCATGAGATTACGAAAGATGCCATTACACGTGCCGTGGAATCGCCGCGGCAGGTAGACATGAACCTTGTCAATGCCCAGCAGGCACGCCGGATACTCGACAGACTTGTAGGCTTTGAGCTTTCACCCGTGCTGTGGAAAAAGGTACAGCCCTCACTCTCAGCCGGGAGGGTTCAGTCTGTCGCAGTTCGCCTGCTTGTTGACCGTGAACGGGAAATAATAGGTTTCGTCGCTGACTCTGCCTTCAGGGTAACCGGCACCTTTGTCGGAACAAACAGTGAAGGGAGCGATGTGCAGCTCAAGGCAGAGTGCCAGAAGAAATTCAGCACGGAGCAGGAAGCGGGACTCTTCCTGGAGAAGTGTGACGCTTCCGCGTTCACCGTTGAAAATATAGTGGTCAAGCCCGGTACCCGCTCACCGGCGCCTCCATTTACCACCTCCACCCTCCAGCAGGAGGCCTACCGCAAGCTCGGTTTCTCAGTGGCACAGACCATGTCAGTGGCACAGAAACTATACGAGGCCGGAAAGATCACATACATGAGAACCGACTCCACCAATCTCTCTTCACTGGCGCTCAACACCGCCAGGGAAGTGATTACCAATGAGTACGGTGCAGGCTACTCGCGCGTCAGGCAGTTTAAAACCCATACGCGCGGCGCACAGGAGGCACATGAAGCAATCAGGCCAACCTACTTTGACAGGAAGGAGGTTACCGGCAACAACAATGAGAAGAAGCTCTATGAACTGATCTGGAGAAGGGCGATAGCCTCCCAGATGGCTGATGCCAGGGTGGAAAAGACAACCATAACCATTGGCATGTCTGGTTCACCCGTCAGCTTTACGGCAACAGGTGAAGTCATCCTCTTCGACGGCTTCCTGAAGGTTTATACCGAATCATTTGATGGCAACGTCTCCGATGATGAAAAGGTAATACTGCCCCGCGTTGACCAGGGGATGAAACTTACACCCGGAACCATCACCGCCCTCCAGCGCTTTACTTCACCCCCGCCGCGGTACACGGAAGCGAGCCTCGTGAAGAAGCTCGAGGAACTCGGGATAGGGAGACCATCAACCTATGCGCCAATTATATCCACAATACAGTCAAGGGGTTATGTGGCCCGCGAAGACAGGCCCGGGGAGAGGCGTACCCTTGTTCAGCTCGCCCTCTCAAAGGGAAAGATAACCCGAAGCGAGAAGAGCGAAATATTCGGGAAGGAGAAGTCAAAACTCTTCCCGAAGGATATCGGCATGATTGTGAACGACTTTCTGATTGCCAATTTCCCTGACATCCTCGACTACAACTTCACCGCCGGCGTGGAAAAGGAATTTGACGAGATAGCCTCGGGTGAGGTGAAATGGGAAAAGATGATCTCCAAGTTTTACGGTCCCTTCCGCAAGACCGTTGACGAGTCTCTTGCCACGCGGGCGAAGATGACCGGCGCGCGGCAGCTTGGCACAGACCCGGCAACGGGCCTGCCGGTTGCAGTGAAGATGAGCCGTTACGGGCCCGTTGTACAGATAGGCGAGGCCTCCGGCGAACAGAAGCCCCGCTTCGCCAACCTCAGACGTGATCAGCTGCTTGAAACCATCACCCTTGAGGAGGCACTCGCCCTCTTCGCGCTGCCGCGCACCGTGGGAACCTTCGAGGATAGCGAGATGACCGTGGGCGTGGGTAAATTCGGACCGTATGTCAAACATGCCGGCAAGTTCTACTCGCTGAAGAGAGGCGTTGATGATCCGTATACAATCACAGAAGAGAGAGCCATTGAACTGATCAGGGAAAAAAGGGAAGCCGACAAGCAGAAGGTCATCAGCGAACTGGGTGATATCATGGTACTCAACGGACGGTATGGTCCGTATATCATGCATGACAAAACCAACTATCGCATCCCGAAGGGAACTGACCCCCACAAGCTTACCAGGGATGATTGCCTGGCAATAATTGAGAAGGCCGGCAAGACCAAAACCACCAGGGGAAAAAAGAAGAAGTGACCTTAATATAATATGATTAACCTGAATCAGTATATTGATCCCGTCTGCCTTGACAAGCCGGCAGTAGAGCCGCTTAAGGGTTCTTCCGCCTTCCCTCACAATGTGTTGGTGAATACCGGGAATGAGCCCCTGAATGACCTCAGCGGATATGCCGTGGCCATCCTGGGTGTGCCGGATGACCGCTCTTCAGTGAACATCGGAGCGGCACAGGCGCCTGATGCTGTCAGGAGGAGCCTCTACTCATTCTCCAGGCTGCCTGGCAAGCTGAAGGTCACCGACCTGGGTAACTTCAGGCCGGGAGCCTCCTTCGAGGACACCCTCGCAGGCCTGCACGACGTGCTTCTTCAGCTGCTGTCACAGAACATTGTTCCGGTGATCATAGGGGGAACAAGTTCCCTGATGCCGGCCGTTGACAGTGCACTCTCGGCAGGAAAACAGAAATGGTCGTTGGTGTCGGTTGATTCCCGTATTGACTTCACCGCCGAGAAAAGACCACCTGACTCGCTCAACTGGATGAATGACCTCATCTATCGCAACGGCAGCTGTCTGTCACACCTCTCATCCATAGGGTATCAGACCTATCTCACTGACCAACAGGTGGTGAACAGGTTCAACCGCCGTCATTATGACATAATGCGCATTGGCGAGGTGCGGTCAGCAGTACATGAGACCGAGCCGCTCTTCCGTGACGCCTCCGCCGCACTGTTTGATATCGGATCAGTAAGGCAGTCAGACGCCCCCGGAACATTCCTTCCGTCAGTCAACGGGTTCTATGGTGAAGAGATATGCCTCCTTGCCCGGTACGCAGGCCTGTCAGATAACCTGAAGCTTTTTTCCGTGACGGAGGTCAACCCGACCCTTGACACCAGGATGCAGACATCGAACCTGGCAGCACAGCTCATCTGGTTCTTCCTCGAAGGCTTCTCGCAGAAACAGTATGAGGTCTCCTATCTCAGTGACCTGACGAACAGCAGGTTCACCCGTTATCATGTGACCCTCAGTGACCTGGAGAGTGAAGCCATCTTCATAAAAAGCACCATTACCGAGCGCTGGTGGATGGAGATCCGTGACATCCATGACAAACCACAGTATCTCGCCTGCTCTTATGAAGATTACCTGATGGCTAACCGTGATCAGGTACCCGTCAGGTGGTCACGCGGAATGCTCCGTCATGGGCACTGATTTTTGGCCTCAATTTTGTGGCATGAATATATTTTTATTTATTTTACCCGTTATATGTATGGGTTTACAGGCACTACCCGGCTATGAAGAAAACAAGGATATTCATCCTGGCATTATTACTCCCGGCAGGTATCGTCTGCGGTCAGCAGGATCCGGCGTTCAGCCACTATATGTTCAACACCCAGACATTTAATCCCGGGTTTTCGGGCATGTCGGGGATGATCACTGCTTCGGCCCTTACGCGCCAGCAGTGGGTGGGTTTCCCCGGGGCGCCCTCCACCATGCTTTTCAACATCAATATGCCTTTCAGCCTCTTCGGCTTCCGCAGTGGCGCAGGCCTGCTTGTGGAGGCTGACAAATACGGGTTCAGCAATGATGTCAATATCACGCTTTCCTATTCAGGCCTCTTTTCGGTCGGAACCGGTACCCTCGGAGCCGGTTTCAGCATAGGGGTGCTCAACAAGACTGTTGCGCCGGAATGGTTCATCCCTTCGGGCCCGGGCCATACACCTCCTTCAGGTGACCCGCTGATTCCCGAGAATGATGAATCTTTTCTTGCACCTGACTTTTCCGCCGGGATATACTACCAGGGACTTAACTACTATGCCGGGCTGTCAGTCACACACCTGAACCAGCCAAAAATCAAATATTCCCAGACAGCTACTTACGTCAGCCGCCAGTACTACTTCACTGCAGGTTACTACTTCCAGCTTCCAAACCCTGCCTTTGAGCTTGTCCCCTCAATTTTTATAGTAAATGACGGCGCCACAACACAATATTTAGCCACAGGTATGGTTAAATACAATAAAAAGATATGGGGTGGCGTTTCTTACAGGATTAGTGACGCAATCACAGGATTCGCAGGCATAGAATTATACAACGGTCTAAAGATAGGATATGGATATGACTTCCCGATATCGGAGATCAGAAAAGGAACCAGCGGCTCCCACGAGTTCGTTGTCTCTTACAGCTTCGACATCGGTCTCGGGAAGAGTGTCACCAAATACAAGAGTATCCGTTTCCTTTAATAGACAGGAAAAAATAGAATTACTTGCATATTTAAATTTAAGTATATGAAAAAGGTAACCCTTTTAGCTCTTGCGTTGATTTTAATGTTAAGCAGCTGTGGCTCTTACGAATCAGGCGAGTTGACAGGCGTGCAGGGAAGGAAGAAGTTTTATGAGCCGGAGCCGTTTGAAATGGCATTCATACCGGCCGGTTCCTTTGTACAGGGGCCCAGTGACCAGGACCCTTTGCGCGCCATGAACAGCCTCTCCAAAACAGTTACGGTAGAAGCGTTTTGGATGGACCAGACAGAGATTACCAATAATAAATATCGTCAGTTCACCTACTGGGTGCGTGACTCCATCCTCAGAACCAGGCTGGGAGAGGAAGGAATTGAGGGTTACGAATTCTTCAGAACTGATAAGGAGGGCAATGTCCTGGAACCCAACGTGCTGAACTGGTCAGAGAAGATTGACCTGGATGATGAGAACATCCAGGCTGTGATGGAAACAATGTATTATCCCCCCGAAGAGAGATTCAACGGGAACAAGCAGTGGGACACCCGGCTCCTGAACTACTCATATTTCTGGGTTGACTACAAGCAGGCAGCCAAAGCCAGATACAACTACAAGGAGCAGAGGTACGAGGGTACCGTAACCGACCTTGAGGGCAATACCACCGAAGTGAAAGACCGTTCATCGTTCATTATGCATCACGTGGTGAATATCTACCCTGATACCCTTGCATGGATCAGAGACTTTACCTATTCATTCAATGAGCCGTGGGCAACACTCTACTTCTGGCATCCCGGTTATGATGACTACCCGGTTGTTGGAATATCATGGATCCAGGCACGTGCATTCAGCGTGTGGCGTACCAACTTCATGAATGAGCACCTGCGTGCACAGGGCATCGCCGACGTGCACAACTACCGTCTCCCGCTGGAGACCGAGTGGGAATATGCAGCACGCGGCGGACTTGACCTCTCCATGTACCCATGGGGCGGCCCCTACACACGCAACTACCAGGGATGCTTCCTCGCAAACTTCAAACCACTGCGCGGTAACTACATCGATGACGGAGCCGTTTACACAATAAAGGTGGCCTCCTTCGAACCCAATGAATACGGACTGTTCGATATGGCAGGAAACGTGTCCGAATGGACTTCGTGCGCCTACCATCCTTCATCATATATCTTTACCCATGACCTCAACCCCGACTATGAATACAACGCCCGCCCGGACGATCCGCCCGTGCTCAAGCGCAAGGTAATCAGGGGAGGCTCATGGAAAGATATTGCATTGTTCCTTCAGACATCTACAAGGGACTATGAATACCAGGACTCAACAAAATCATTTGTCGGGTTCCGCAATGTGAGAACTTATATCGGAGTTAATAACTAATACCATCTAACTTTAATACATAATTATATGGGCCTCTCGGAATTTGTTCATACCAGTAAATGGAAAGCATTCATGTCCAAGCTTTACGGCTGGGGAGCCTCAGTCGTGATCATCGGTGCGCTCTTCAAGATACAGCACTATCCGATGGCTGGACTATTCCTCTCTGTGGGTCTTATCACAGAAGCAATCATCTTCTTCTTTTCGGCGTTTGAGCCGCTCAAGGAGGAGCCTGACTGGAAGCTTGTCTACCCCCAGCTTGACCCGAATTACTCTGGCGAGGATCTCGGTTTTGCATTTGTCGGCGGTGGCGGTGGCGGCGGAGGAGTCGGTGGTGGCGGTGGTGCCGGCCTTACGCAGTTTGACAAGATGTTGTCTGACGCAGGAATTACTCCTGCTGTGTTTGACAGCCTCAGCCAGGGACTGAAGAAGCTCACAGAAACCACCAATAACTTCAACGCTATGGGTGACCTGGCAGCAACTACCAATGAGTATGCCAGCACAATAAGGAAGGCAAATGAGTCTCTCATGAACCTCTCCGAGTCTGTTACCCAGACTGCACGTTCAATGACTGACACTACCAACGCCTGCCAGGCTATCGGCGAATCATCAAAGACCATCGATACCGGCAGCAGATCATACCACGAGAAGCTGGAGGCTCTCAACAAGAACCTCTCTGCCCTCAATGCAGCATATGAACTGCAGCTCCGCGGCACCAATGATCACGTGAAGAATGCTGAAGCAATCTACAGGGGAATGGAAGGTCTGATGAATGACCTTACAGGTTCAGCTGATGACACCAAAAAATACCGTGAACAGGTGGCCAAACTCAATGAGAACCTCAGCTCACTCAATAATGTCTACGGCAACATGCTTGCTGCCATGAATGTGAAGTAATGACGGGTTCATCAAAATATACGATAACATTTAAACTATCTGCAAATGGCTAAGGGAAAAGAAACCCCGCGGCAAAAGATGATCGGGATGTTGTACCTCATCCTGACAGCAATGCTTGCCCTTAACGTTTCGAAGGAGGCGGTCGAGGCATTCAGAAAGGTTGATCAGAGCCTGACCAAGACTACTGCCAATTATATCAAAAAGAATAATTTAACCTATGCAGCTTTTGATGCAGCGGCGGCAGATAATCCTGAAAAGGCAGGACCCTGGAAGGAAAAGGCCTATGATGTCAAGCTACGCGCCAATGAACTCTATGACTACATTCAGGATCTGAAAGTTGAGATCGTCACCACCGCTGAAGGTGTCGATTCGAAAGCGCTCCTTCCCGATAACCAGATAGATATCAACAAGATAAAGAAGATCGACGAAAACAATGTTCCGTCCGAAATACTCGTTGGTGCACACCAGGACGGAAAGGGAAATGACCTTAAGGCCCAGATAGAGGATTTCAGGGAATACCTCATTGAAACCCTGGAAGGGAAGGATCCCTCAGCAGAACGGTCAATACTTGATATTCTGAATACTGATGACCCTGTGAACCTTGAAGGAACAGGTACTGAAAAATGGGTCACTGCCAATTTCCAGACCCTGCCTCTCATTGCTGCCTTAACCATGCTTTCGAAGATGCAGGTTGACATCCGCAACGCTGAGACTGACGCTCTGAACTTCCTCTATACCCAGATTGACGCCGGATCATTCAGGTTCAACGCAATCGTACCGACAGTCACCACGAACACCTCTTACGTGATGCAGGGCAATGAATACGAAGCCAGGGTATTCGTGGCAGCGACAGATACCACGCAGGATCTCGAGATTTTCGTAGGCCCATATACAACGAAAACCAATCCTGACGGAAGCGTGGGATATGAACCAAGCAGCCAGTCTGTCAAGTTGCCTATTGATGAATCAGGCAGAGGAATTTACAGGGTGAAACCAGGCTCGGTAGGTGAAAAATCATGGGGAGGAGTCATCCGGATGAAAGCCCCTGATGGCGGTGAGCGTACTTTCAAATTTGACCAGAAATATTCCGTGGGAACGCCGAACGTGGTTGTGTCACCCACAGCCATGAACGTCCTCTACCAGGGAATACAGAACCCCCTTGACATTTCAGTCCCGGGCATCGGATCGGATAAACTGACTGTCCGCATGACCAATGGTGAGATCAAAAAGGGTACTTACAGGAATTACCGTGGTGAATACGTGGCACAGCCACGTACAGTGGGGCAGAATGCACAGATTATTGTCTCAGCCAACGTGGACGGCAAGGTGCAGACATTCCCTCCCGTGGAATTCAGGGTAAGAAGACTTCCCGACCCCGAAGCACGGTTCGCCAATCTGAAGGAAGGTAACGTACTCAGGAGCGTGGCCGCTGCACAGCAGGTGGTGACCGCAGTACTTGAAAACTTCGAGTTCGACCTTACATATACGGTGACAGGTTTTACAGTCTCAGTCAATGACAAGGGCTATGAAATCACAGCCGAATCAAATAACAACAGACTTACCGACAAGCAGAAGAGCCTTATCTCAAACCTGCGTGCCGGACAAAAACTCATAATCGAAAAGATCAGGGCTGTTGGACCCGATGGCAGAACCAGGGACCTCAACCCGATTATTCTCAAGATTAATTAACAACAGAAGATATAAACCATGAAGAGGACAATTCTGGCAGGCCTCGCAGGCCTCCTGATGTGTACAGGTACAATGGCCCAGTCGTTCGGTGACATCTACACCAGGCAGATGCCCGATAATCAGAAGGTTAATTACACCTATCTGAATGAGTCAGATGTGATATGGTCAAAAAGACTATACA
>WXFE01000222.1 GCA_009881065.1 Bacteroidales bacterium
TGGCTCCCGGTAAGTTATGTCAAGCACTGATGCCATACGGTCACCATAGGCAGCGCTGAATCCTCCCGGGGAAAAGTTTACTGAGGCGGTCAGATCGGGATTGATCCTGCTGAGCCCTTCCTGCTGGCCTGTACGGAGGAGATACGGGCGGTAAACCTCAACGCCGTTAAGGTAGACGAGGTTCTCGTCGTAACTGCCACCCCTGACTGAATAGCCTGAGCTCAACTCACTGAAAGTGCTGACTCCCGGGAGTGTGGCAACCGCTGCCTCCACACCTCCGCTTACCGATGGTATAACTGCACCTGCTACCGCTGGTATGCTTATCACGGTGATGTTGTCAGGGCGCCTGGCTCTTACCTCTACACCTTCGATAATTGTCGTTGCAGGGATGAGAGCCACACGGATACCATCAAGAGCTTCGCTTGCTTTCAGGGTGACAGTGTCAGTATTGTATCCGACACATGAGAAGATGACCATAAACTCCCCGGATTCACCGGGAGTGAAGGCAAGCCTGAATGAACCGTCATTTCCGCACAATGTTCCCCTTTCA
>WXFE01000223.1 GCA_009881065.1 Bacteroidales bacterium
GCCAGGCGAAGAGACCCATTACGGGGAAGGTAAGGGTCACGATGAATAGCGGATTGAATGACTGGAACACCTCAGGTTCGATTGCATTCATGGCATCTGCCTTTATCACGAAAAGATATGCGGCAACCATTGCGACCACAAAAAGGGCGCCTCCGATAATCTTTGTGGTGCCACTCATGTTCCTCCTGAGCAGCATAACCAGGCCGGCAATTGAACCTATAACGGCAAGCATGGAGGGCAGGTTGAAGAAGAGATTAGTAAATGGTCCAACCTGCTTCACGGTGTAGTCCCTGGCAAAGAGCGTCAGGGTAAGGCCGTTCTGGTGGAATGACATCCAGAAGAAGATAACCACCACAAATACCAGTATCAGGGAAGAGACACGGGCATACTCATCCTTCTTGGCCGTTGTCAGGATCCATGTAACGAATCCGGCGAACAGTCCGAAAGCAAGGCCTGATGCCCATCCTACGATGAACTGAAGCCCAAATGCGAAGATTGCCATCGCGATGATGGAATAAATAAGGGGCCTGATTTCAAACTCAAGGGTGTTGGCGGAGTCAGCCGATGCCTTGACGGGCTTTTCCTTGTTGGGAAGAAGCTTGTTGAAGCTTACATAGACGAGCAGGGATATCACCATTGCTGCTGCTGCAATACCGAAAGCATAGTTGTAACCTCTTGAGAAGACATTGAGATAGCTTTCAGCGAATGCACCAAGGTCAGTGACCGGTCCTGCCATACTTACCTTGTCAGCCAGGGTCTGGAACTCCTGCACTATTGCGGGGTCGGTCATCTGACCGCCGGTAAACTGGTGACACAGCGCTGGAAGGCTTCCGTCATGGGCAAATCCGTTGGTCTTAAGCCACCAGTTTCTGATACCGTTTGCTGCATATGGAGCAAAGAAGGCGCCAATGTTGATACCCATGTAAAAAATCATGAATGCCGAGTCCCTCAGCTTTGAATACTTCGGGTCGTCATACATCTGGCCCACAACAGCCTGGAGGTTGCCCTTGAAAAGGCCGTTACCGAAGGCTATGGTGAAGAGGGCAATGACCACAAAGGTGAGCGACATGCCTGGCACTGCCATAAGAATATACCCGGCAAACATGATTATGATACCAAACAGTATCACCGTCTTGTATTTCCGGGTTGAGTCAGCCAGTATACCGCCCACAAGAGCAAGCGCATATATGGCAAAATAGAACCAGCTGTAAATGTCTCCTGCCTTTTCAGCTGCCAGACCGTATTTGGCCTGCAGGAAAAGCACAAGAATCGCCATCATGGTGTAAAAGCCAAACCTCTCACCCATATTCGCGAAGAAGGCAACAAGCAGGCCCTTTGGATGATTCTTAAGCATAGTTTTCTGTATTAATTGGTTTAGTTTATTCTGACGGTGACAAATATATTAATCTTTTTAAATAAGAGTGATTGGATTAAATCACAATGAAGATATTTTTACATCGTCTATATTCTTAAATTTGTATTCTATCAGCAAGCGGTACACCATGAAGATATTTACATCAGCAGAGATCCGGGAAATAGAAGCCGCCACAATCAGACTTGAGCCTGTCACTCCGGCAGGACTTATGGAGCGTGCTGCCACAGCTCTTTTCCAGCAGGTAAAGGACATTGTGGCCCCTGAGAGGAAGATCAATGTGTTTGCAGGGCCTGGCAATAATGGGGGCGACGGGCTTGTCCTGGCCAGGCTGCTGCATGAGGATGGCTACGTAGTCAGGGTATTTGTCATTGAGACAGGCTCGGCCCGCAGCAGTGAGTTAAACCTGAATGCCGAACGCCTGGAGCGCAGCGGCATCATTCCGGTGACAATTACCGATCCCGGGCAGGTACCTGCAATCTGGCGCGACGAAGTGATCATAGATGCGATCTTTGGGACAGGTTTGCGTAAATCCCCGTCAGGAGTTGCTGCCGGAGTGATACAACGCATAAACGAAACCGGTGCATTTGTAATTTCAGTTGATGTTCCATCAGGGCTTTTCTGCGAAGATAATCAGGATTCAGACAGGGACTCTATTGTCAGAGCCTCAAAAACACTCACTTTCCAGTTCCCGAAGCTCTCTTTCATGTTTGCCGGAAACGGTATTTACACGGGTGAATGGGAGGTAATTGACATCGGGCTTCATACTGATACCATATCATCGATGGCCACTCCCTGTCATTATGTCCTGCGTGAAACCGTCAGGCCGATGATCAGGAAAAGAAACAAGTTTGATCACAAGGGGACCTATGGTCATGCTTTGCTGATAGCCGGCAGCTATGGCAAGGCAGGAGCAGCCACGCTCTCAGCAGGGGCAGCTCTGCGTTCCGGCGCGGGCCTGGTTACTGTACATACGCCATCCTCAGCAGTACTGGCGCTCCAGGCAGCACTCCCCGAGGCCATGGTCTCTCCTGACAGCGGCACGGGAAACGTAACGGCATTGCCTGATTTGAAACCGTATAATGCCATTGGGGTTGGCCCGGGACTTGGAACTGACCCCGATACGGCTTCCGTTCTCAGGGAACTGCTTAAAAACATATCTGTACCCCTGATCCTGGATGCAGACGCCCTGAATATCATTGCTCAGAACAGGGAGTGGCTTGACTTGCTGCCCCCGCTGACTGTACTGACACCCCATCCCGGGGAATTCCGCAGGCTGACGGGTACAACGAGCACTGACTTCAGGCTTGTGCAGGAACAAAGAGAGTTTGCCGTAAGGTACCGGTGCGTTGTGGTTCTCAAGGGTGCACACACCTCCGTTGCACTGCCTGACGGAACACTCTTCTTCAACAGTACCGGCAATCCGGGAATGGCTACAGGCGGCAGCGGCGACGTACTAACGGGAATAATCACTTCACTGCTGGCACAGGGATATGATCCCTCAGATGCTGCAGTGGCAGGTGTATATCTGCATGGCCTTTCAGGAGACATAGCTCTGAGAATTCATTCAGAGGAAGCGGTGATAGCGGGAGACATCCTGATGAATATCGGAAGGGCCTTCCGGGAGACTAACTTCAGTAACTTCAATGTTTATCTTTAATGGTTGAGATGAAAAAAGAGAGTATAATAGTTCTGGCTCTCCTTGCCCTGATGATCTCAGGCTGCTCGCCGTACAGCGGAAAAACTCCGGCTGATACAGTGGTTAGTCCGCTTGGCGATAAAATCAGCGTGACAGAAGGATGCCTGGTCTACGCGCTGCCGATGACTGTTTTTGAGCTTGATATTATAGCTGAAAAACGTACCGAGGTGCCTGGCCCATATGCAAGGTATGCGTCTGAGCTGACAGGCCTGGATAATGTTATTACCGGGCATACCGAGAAATGGAGTCTTGCCGGTATCAGACTGAGTGCCGTGGAAGAGCTTGACCCGTCACAGTTCTATATAATTCAGGGGACCGCCATGATGCAGACCAATATGCTGGCTCTCAGAAAAAGCGGTCTGGTACTTGACATCAACCCTGACCTGTACAGCAGTGCCACGTATTCGAACCTGCAAGGTGATCCTGATTATGCAGGAATGCTCTTCCCTGACAGGGGAGCCTATGAGTATGTTGTGACCAAGACTGACACTGCATACCGCCTGGTTAAGGTTGATACTGCTTTCATCAGGGTTCCTTACCTCGTTCAGAAGAAAAAAGGAATGTCACTGGTGGAAGAAGCCCGTGAGGCTGCTGGCAGACTGCTCGAGCTGCGTGAGGGGAGGCATATGATTCTGACAGGGGAGACAAATGTTTTCCCGCAGGACGGAGCCGCACTTGAAGAGATAAACAGGCTCGAGAGGGAGTACATGGCACTGTTTGCAGGCAAGAGCTTCACTGAGACCAGGCACTTCCGGATATGGATCACTCCTGACCAGCAGATGGCCGGCCAAAAGACCACCATCTTTACCTTCTCTGAGACATCAGGAGTAAATACTTCTCCGGACGGTCCGGGAGAACCTGTACTGATGGAGATTGGCCCTTCAGGCAAAACCAGGGATCTGAACATGGTGATGAGACCGGCCTCCATGCAGAAACATGCCAATCCGGCTGACAGGGTCTACTACAGGGTGCCGGATGTGGCGGAGATAAACATCTCACTTGCCGGGGAGAATCTCTGCACTGCCAGGAGGCTGATTTACCAGTACGGCAGCCTGGTTGCCCTGCCGGCGAATTTCATTATCGGAAAGTAGCGACAGCAAAAGGGTCTTCCCCTCAGCCCGGAATTTCATCAAGGATTTCGAGGAAAGCCTTTTCCCTGCGGGATATGTGATACATGTCTGCTACCCTGTTGCGTGCCATGATACCAAGGCGGTGCTGTTCTTCAGCCCCGGTATGCAGTATCTCTTCAAATCTCTTTTCAAGATATTCCCATTCCGGGCTGGCAATCACAAATCCGGTATCGGCTATGATGGAAGGAATAGCCCCGACTGCTGATCCCACAGGTATGCAATGGCACAACATCGCTTCACAGAGGGCATTCGGAAATCCTTCAGAGACAGATAGTTGCAGAACGAAACGGCTCTCAGCCAGGTGGCCGATGAATTTCTCTTTCGACATCCAGGGATAAACCGACAGGTTGGAAGGCAGGGGTGACAGTTCCCGATTAAGCGAATCCGAGACACCAACCAGGGTAAAGGTGCAGTTGGTAAATCGCTTTGCAAGAAGGATAACAAGGTCAATTCCCTTGATTCTTACGCGCTGCATCTCTTGTGCATGGGCAACGGCAATGAAGCTGTTCTCCTTTTTGCCGGCCGGATCAGCGGTGAAGAAAGCGGGGTCAAAGCCATTGTGAATAACCCGGTGAGGGGTAAGCAGACCCGGGAAGAAATATCTGAACCCCTGCTTCGGGTGGTCAGCGTCAGGAAGATAGGTGTAATCTGACAGTACCAGTGACTCATCCACTGGCAAAAGCTTGGTGCAGAGCTGATAAGACCATCTGATAAAGGTGCGCATGACCGGTTTCCTCAGACTGCCGTAGTTAAGCGAAGGGAATGATACACAATCCGTTCCGCCTGGAATGATATAAACAGGCACACCGGTAAACTTTCCGGCAAGAGCGGGCAGAAAGGACCAGTAACCTCCAAACATTACAAGGATTGCCCTGGTACCCGCCATGTTGCGGCAGAGGAATATGAACTGCTTCAGAAAGTTGGGAAGAGTCCTTCGCTTGTCACGCCAGTCGTGCCCCAGGGTCACCACAGAATAGCGCCGTGACAGGAAGTCGAGGTCTTTATCGATAAAGGCAGCTTCCCAGGGATATATGTAGAGAATCTTCCTGTTCATCAGTGGGATTTAGAGCCTTGATAAAAGGAACCGGATCCTGGCGCTCATTTTCCTTGCGCTGATGATTATTGCGGACAGTGGGGCAAGGGTAACTGCACACTTCTTTCTCAGTGTAATCACCGCATAGTCATTCTCCTTGTTGAAGAGAGAGTATGAAATGTAGTTCACCAGCACAAGGTCACTGGCGGCGGCATCGGCAAGCAGGGCATCAGCCTCTATGGCCTGATCAATGATCTGCAATTTGTCCGGTGAGGTTTTCCGCAGGTAGTCAATGGCTCTGGGATGAGGTATATGTATTAATATTACCGAATTGTCATGCATATGGCTGGCAAGTGTGCTGAAGAGGCTCCTGTGCTGACTGGCAGGGATGTGCTCCAGGACATCGGGCAGGACGATGAAGTCGAATAGCCCGGGATCATGAAAGTCGGTCATGTCTGAAACCATGAGCATGACATTGCCGGCATGCTTAAGCCTTTTCTTTGCTATTTCCACTGAGCGGGAGCTGATGTCAACAGCCACAATCTGACCTTTGCGGAGGTAGCGTGACAGCAAGCCCGTCAGTGTGCCGATGCCGCAGCCTATCTCCAGGACGCGGCTGTGGCGTGAGAGACCGGCACCAGTGAGGAACCCAATTATTTTATAGTGTCGCAGGTTGACACCGGTCTTTTCCTGACAGTCGGCAAATCCGTCATACCATTTGCCTATTTCTTCGCGGGTTTCCATCTTACTCAGCTAACTGGCAGTTAAGCAATCAGGTAGCAGCGCGGGGTTACCGGACCTTGGGGGTAAAGGTTTTGAGAAAATCATCATAGCTCTGTTTCTGCCAGCCGGTACCTGCAAAGTAGTTGAGCAACGGTTCAATCTGTTCGGGTGTTTTATATCCTGACACAGGAGTGATAAGTTCGCTGCTGGCGGTAAGGAACACCACGGTCGGGTAACCGAGTTTCCCCTGAAGGAGAGCATAGGCAAGCTGATGGGTTTTGCCAAGGCTACCGTCATTGACGAATTTCCTGCCCTGGAAGACAACAGGTTCCTTGCCTTCGGCATCAAACTTTACCGCATAATATTTATTATTGAGTATCTCGGCTATCACAGGGTTTGAAAAAGTATCCTTGTCGAGTTTCTTGCACCAGCCGCACCAGTCGGTGTAAGTATCAACGAAGATGGGTCTGGGGTTCTTTTGTGCCAGAGCTACCGCCTCCTCTATGGAATACCACTTCACAGCCGATTCCTGTGCGGAAACAGTAAGTCCGGCTGCAGCCAATAAAAATACAAATATCAGTTCCTTCATATTAGATCATTAATTATATCCGGTTGAACAATTTAACGATGATTGCACAAAATTAGTCTTTCAGTCCAATTGGCACAAAGTTCAGTTCTATGTTTTTTAACGCAATAATTGGAACTAATTTTTTATACATTTACGCACCATGTTCACAATGTTAAACACGAAATCTTAAAATGGAAACGATCAGAAAGACCCTTGCTGACTCAAAGACAGCAAGATGGACTGCCCTGGCAGTTGTAGCATTCACCATGTTGTGCGGATATTTCCTGACTGATGTCATGGCGCCTCTCAAGCCGCTGCTTGAGCAGCAGCTGTCGTGGAGCAGTGAAGAGTACGGGTTGTTCACCAGTGCTTATGGCTGGTTCAATGTATTCCTTCTCATGCTGATTATCGGAGGTATCATTCTTGACAAGATGGGAGTGAGGTTTACAGGAAAAATGGCAACGATGCTTATGGTGGCAGGTACGGCTGTCAAGTACTGGGCTGTCTCTACCGATATTTTTGCAGGCCAGACATGGCATTTTCTCTTCTGGGATGCAAACCCGCAGGTTCTTATTGCAGGGCTCGGTTATGCAATATTCGGAGTTGGTGTTGAGACTGCCGGTATAACTGTTTCGAAAATTATTGTGAAGTGGTTCAAGGGCAAAGAACTTGCTCTTGCAATGGGGCTTGAGATGGCCAGTGCAAGAATAGGTACCGGATTGGCGCTTGCAGGATCAGCACCCCTGGCCAAAGCCCTCGGACATGTTTCCATGCCGGTTCTGGTTGCACTCATCCTGCTGTGCGTGGGCATGATAGCCTTCTTCATCTACTGCGGAATGGACAAGAAGCTTGAAGCATCCATAGCGCAGTCAAAGGAAGGGGAACCGGAGGAAGAGCAGGAGGAGAGTTTCAAGCTTTCAGATATATTATTCATAATCAAAAACAGGGGATGGTGGTTCATTGCCATATTATGCGTCCTCTTCTACTCGGCGGTGTTCCCGTTCCTCAAATATGCAGCAGACCTTATGGTGAACAAGTTTGGAATGGACCCGGCAACAGCAGGACTTATACCTTCATTGATGCCGTTTGGTACCATCCTCCTGACACCCATTTTCGGAAACCTGTATGACCGCAGGGGCAAGGGTGCTACAATAATGATAATAGGCGCCCTTCTCCTCATTTTTGTACATTCAATGTTTTCCATCCCGGCTGTTAATAAGCCATGGATGGCATTATTGCTGATTATAGTATTGGGTATAGGTTTCTCTCTGGTACCTTCAGCAATGTGGCCTTCAGTACCCAAAATTATTCCCTACCAGAAACTTGGTACCGCATATGCCCTGATCTTCTGGGTTCAGAACTGGGGACTCATGGGAGTGCCTTACCTCATCGGATGGGTCCTCGACAACTATTGCATTACCGGTACCCGCATATTGGAAGGAGTTGAAGTGCCCACTTATGACTACACATTACCAATGATGATCTTTACTGCCTTCGGCTTACTGGCAATAGTGTTCGGCTTCCTGCTGAAGGCTGAGAACAAGAGAAAGGGCTATGGTCTGGAGATGCCCAATATTGAAGAAAAGAAAGTAACAACAGATAACTAAGATAACCATGAGTGAGATTAAAAAACTTGAACCAAAGCTCCTGTGGCACTATTTCTATGAAATAACACAGGTGCCGCATCCCTCCAAGAAGGAGCACCGGATGACGGAATTCTTGAAAAAGTTCGGAGAGGAACACGGTCTTGAGACCATTGTTGACAAAACCGGGAACGTGATCTTCAGAAAACCGGCCACCAAAGGGCTGGAGAACCGCAAGGGAATAATTCTTCAGGCTCATGTTGACATGGTGCCCCAGAAGAATACCGACAAGAAATTTGACTTTGAGAAAGATCCCATTGAAACCTGGATTGACAAGGGATGGGTTAAGGCAAAAGGCACCACGCTTGGCGCTGACAATGGTATAGGAGTGGCTGCCGCCATGGCGGCGATGACCGATCCCAAGCTTGCTCACGGCCCTCTGGAGGCGCTGCTCACGGTTGATGAAGAATCCGGCATGACTGGTGCCAGGAACCTTAAAAAGGGCATACTCAAAGGAGAGATACTTCTGAATCTGGACTCGGAGGATGAAGGTGAACTTTACGTTGGCTGTGCAGGCGGAGTGGACGTGGGTGCCACACGCAACTACAGGCAGGAGAAGACTCCGGAGGGGATGACGGCCTATAAACTGAGCCTGAAGGGACTCAGGGGAGGGCATTCAGGACTTGATATTCACCTTGGGAAAGCCAATGCCAATAAGCTGATGTTCAGATTTTTTCAACATGCTGAGCACGACTTTGGAATGCGTATTGCCGACTATACAGGCGGTGACCTGCGAAATGCCATCCCCAGGGAGTCATTTGCCACAATA
>WXFE01000224.1 GCA_009881065.1 Bacteroidales bacterium
GGTGGAGAGGACGCTGGAGATAGTTGGGATCAGGCACTACTTTGATATTATAGTGACTGCGCACGATGTAACCAGGCATAAACCCCATCCTGAGACTTTTCTCAGGTGTGCGGAGCTGATGGGCGTCGCTCCTGAAGAGTGCGAGGTCTTTGAAGACGGAGACCTGGGACTCAGGGCAGCCCGAAGCGCCGGCATGATTGCCACCGATGTAAGCAAATGGTATGATTCAACATGGCCTGAAGATTTGAAGGTTTGATGGCTTGAACTCATTCGGTATTCAGCGATGATTTACTGACTGCCGGTTTAATATATGGAAACAAAACTGATCATTACGGATGATGGTTCCCACACTCTCTACGTGCCGGGAATGAATGAACATTACCACTCGCGGTTCGGGGCAATGACAGAGTCAAGACACATATTCATCAATGCCGGCCTTGCCACTCTTCCGCCGGGTGATACAGCCATTCTTGAGGTTGGCTTCGGCACCGGTCTCAACGCGCTCCTGACTGCCATCTATGCAGGAGATGAAAAGATCCGTGTCAGTTACACCACCCTTGAGAAAGAACCCCTCGAAGCATCAATCATCACCAGTCTAAACTACGGCACCCTGGCGGGCAAAGGGGGAGAAGAACTTTTCATGGCAATTCATGAAGCCCCATGGAACAGATCGTGTGCCATAACTGAATGGTTCACAATAGAAAAGAGGTTGACAGACCTTATCACCGAAGAGCTCTCAGGTCTTTATGACCTGGTTTACTTTGATGCCTTCGGACCTGACAAGCAACCCGCGATGTGGAATGAGAATGTAATGCGCAAAATTGCGGCCGTGACACACCCCGGCTCTCTATTCGTAACTTACTCGGCCAAAGGTGATCTTAAACGAATGCTCCGGATGCTCGGTTTTGATGTCACAATTCTCCCCGGACCTCCGGGAAAAAGAGTCATAACCCGGGCGTTGAAAAAATGATTTATGGTATATTTGCGCCACTGAAACAGTGACCGGATAATGAATCTGAGCCTGTAATCACATAAAAATGAAAAAATGAAAGTAATAAGACTCATTCATGTCATGGCCCTGGCAGCAATCGTTGTTCTGCCGGCAACAGGCCAGAAATCAAAATTTGCCAGCACCGAAGACTCCCTTTCATATGCTCTTGGGGTAGCCAACTACATGTATTACGCCGGTGACAGCATCAACATCAATACCAAAATGTTCTCAAAAGGGATGAGTGATGCTTCAAAGGAGAGGGCGCTGATGAATGACACTGCCGCCAGCGCTTTCATTGTCAGCTATATGCAAAGGCGTGAGAAAGCCCGCCTCATGGCTGAGTACAGCCAGCGGATAGAGGCTGCAAAAGCATGGCTCGCAGACAATGCCATGAAGGAAGGAGTAATAACCTCACCAAGCGGCCTCCAGTACAAGGTTCTGCAGGAAGGGACAGGAGCGACTCCCGGCCCGGAGGATATCGTCAAGGTACATTACACAGGAAAGACCATTGAAGGAAACAAGTTCGACTCGTCGTATGACCGCGGTGAGCCTGCACAGTTCAGGGTCAGCAATGTCATACGCGGCTGGGTGGAAGGGCTCCAGTTGATGAAGGAAGGCTCCCGTATGATGCTTTACATCCCCTATGACCTCGCCTATGGTGAAAGAGGCGCCGGCAACATAATCAAACCGTTTGAAACACTAATATTTGAAGTGGAACTGTTCGAAGTGATAAAAGAAGAGTAATTTCCCTGACTTGACACTCAAAACATTATCTTTGCCAAAAATAAATTCTAAAATATACACAATGAAAATCAAAGGTTTAGTTATTCTAGCTGTAGCAACAGCCATGATAGTATCATCATGCAATACAGAATCAAGCATTACCAGCACCAAATTGAAGAGCCCCGAAGACTCTCTCGCATACGCTCTCGGTATTGCCAACTATTTTTCCTATATGGCGGCTGACAGCATAGACATTGATCCGGTTTTGCAGGCAAAAGGAATGCTTGACGCAAAGAAAGGCAAGAACACACTTGACGAGCAGATGGCACAGGGATATGTGATGATGTACATGCAGAACAGGCAGAGGGAGAAGATAAAAGTAATGTACAGCAAGAATATCGATGAAGGTGAAAAGTTCCTTGCTGAGAACAAGAAACGCGAAGGCGTACAGGAAACCACCAGCGGGCTTCAGTATGAGGTTGTTATAATGGGCGCCGGTGAGAAACCCGGCCCTTCAGACGTTGTGAAGGTTCATTACACCGGCAAACTCCTTGATGACACCACATTTGACTCTTCAATTGACCGTGGCGAACCTGTTACCTTCGGCGTCAACCAGGTTATCATGGGATGGCAGGAAGGCCTTCAGCTGATGCCGGCAGGATCAAAATTCAAATTATACATTCCTTATGAGCTCGCTTATGGCGATCAGGGACAGGGTCCGATTCCGCCCTTCTCAACCCTCATATATGATGTTGAGCTCATCGAGATCGTAGAGCAATGATATCAGCCGAGATACATACCCCAAAGGGGGTGATGAAGGCACTCCTCTATGATGACGATGCCCCCGGCACAGTCAGCAACTTTGTCAAACTGGCCAGGGAGGGATTCTATGACGGACTTGCATTTCACAGGGTCATTCCTGATTTCGTAATCCAGGGCGGTTGCCCCTTCTCGAGGAATCCGGGTGACCCGAAGATAGGAACAGGCGGACCGGGCTACAGGATCAAATGTGAACTTACCGGCAGGAAACAGTACCATGACCGCGGTGTGATGTCAATGGCGCACGCCGGAAGAGACACCGGAGGGTCACAGTTCTTTATCTGCCACAGCAGGGCAAACACCAAACACCTCGACAGACAGCATACATGTTTCGGGAAGGTAGTGGAAGGAGTTGAAGTGATTGACCTGATCAGGGCAGGTGACATGATTGAAAAAATTGTCATTGAAGAATCTGAATAATGGAATACCAGATCACAGGCAGGGTCGCTGAAGTTTATCCGGTCAACAGGATCAGTGAACGCTTCCGCAAGCGGGAGTTCGTTATCGAGCATAAGGACAGCAGCAGCAAACAGGTTTATGTTGACTACATCAAATTCCAGCTGACACAGGACAGGTGCGAGATAATTGACGAGTCGTGGCTGAGACAGGATGTCACAGTGACTTTCAATATCCGTGGAAACCGCTGGGAGAAGAACGGGGTGGCCAATTACATCACCAACCTCAACGCACTTTCAGTTACCCGTGGCATTGCAGTGGCAGAAAATGGCCAGCAGGCAATTGTTAACCCGCAACTGGAAGATGCCCCCTCCCCCAGCCCCGAACTTGACGACCTGCCGTTCTGATTGATTTCATTAGCGACATAAGAGTGCCATATCCCCGGGGGTGTGGCACTTTTGCTATTCAGGCAATAGCGGCAGTGGAAAGGGGAAAGGGGAAAGT
>WXFE01000225.1 GCA_009881065.1 Bacteroidales bacterium
GCGGGAGAGGCTCGCCGGTGACGTTATGGTGCGTGAGGAACTCGTTCAGCTCGCGGAAGCCCTCGTTGTTTCGTGCTATCCCAATGTAAAGCAGCCTGTTGCCGTCACGGAACTCTATCCCGGCGGCAGGGGTGATGTCGCGGCTGCGGCACTCACGTACAAAATCGGGTATCCCGGTTGTGTTGTTGATATCAGTCAGTACCAGTCGTTCCACACCCGCAGCCGCGGCGAGCTCAGAAAGGCGCTCCACGGTGAGTGTGCCGTAACGTAAACTGTTATATGTATGACAGTTGATGTACATTACTTAAAGCTTTGGATGCCCCTATCTCTCCCGGCTAATGAAAGTGCCATCCCCGCAGCCTTTCCTCTATCCGTGATTTCTCTGCCAGCAGTTCCGACGCCTTTCTGAGCTCGCGCTCGCTCCGCTCCGCGGCGGTCATCACCCCTGCCGCCCGGCGGATGGCATGACGGCCGAAACGCCCCCGCAGCCTGTCCATTGTCATATATAGATTCACCATTTCGGGTGTGTCCTCAAACATATTCAGTTGCTGCACACCCCGCACCAGTCCGCTCACCTTCACCCCGATGAGTCTGATGAGCATGCGCCGCTGCCAGAGACGCCGGAAGAGATTCTGCGCCTCGCTGATGAGCAGATGATCAAAGGCGGTGTAGGGCACCCGCTGCTGCAGCGTGTGAGTGTCAAAATCAGAGTAGCGTATGCGCACTGTGAGACATGATGCCAGCTTCTCCTGACGGCGCAGCTCATAGGCCAGCTTCTCGGTCATGCTCACTATCATCTGGTTGAGCATCACCGTGTCAGTGGTGTCACGGTCAAACGTGTGCTCAGTGCTGACAGACTTCTGCTCTGAGTACCTGATGACAGGCGTGTTGTCAATGCCATTGGCCTTCTTCCATATCTCCATGCCGTTTTGGCCCATGAGCGACCCGAGCATCTCAGCCGGGATGACACGCAGCGTATGTATCGTGGAGATACCCATAGAGCGCAGCGTGTGATATGTCTTCCGGCCTATCATAGGTATCTTCCTGATTGAGAGCGGATCGAGGAAGGGGAGGACCTGCTGCTGTGCTACCTCCCGCTCGCCGTTGGGCTTCGCCTCTCCGGCAGCAATCTTCGAGACGGTCTTGTTGACCGACAACCCGATGGAGATGGGCAGCCCCGTCTCCCGTATGATAGTGTCACGCAGCTCATGCGACCAGCTGGCACAGCCGTGGAATCGCTCCATGCCGGTGAGATCAACGTAGTGCTCATCCACCGATGCCTTTTCATAGAGCGGCGCCTTATCGGCGATGATCTCAGTCACCATCCTTGAATATTTTGTGTACAGCTCCATGTCACCGCGGATGAATACCGCCTCGGGACACATGGCACGGGCCATCTTCATCGGCATGGCTGATCTGACGCCGAAGCTGCGCGCCTCATAGCTGCAGCTCGAGACCACCCCGCGGTCAGAGCTGCCTCCTATGATCACGGGACGGCCATTGAGCCGGCTGTCGCGAACCCTCTCCACCGATACGAAAAAGGTGTCAAGGTCAAGATGCAATATACTGCGTGTCTCCATTTGTTACGTTTATGACTCTCGACGGGGGAATCCACTACTATCCTCCCTGCAATCCGGTTCCTTCACTAAAATGATCCGCCGGATCATTTTTTTACGCCCGGCCTCCTCTTGCCTTTTTTTTCATTTTCTGCTTGCTATTTCAAAAACTTCATCTATCTTTGATTAGAAATTAATCAAACTTATGATTACAATATAATCAATTATTATAATATGTACTTCGCATCGAACATAAAATTTTTGAGAAAACGCCGCGGGCGTACGCAGGATGACGTGGCATCAGCCCTGCAGATGAAACGGCCAACCCTCAGCGGCTATGAGAACGGCGTGGCACAGCCCGGAATAGAGGCGCTGGTGGCTTTTTCCGGATACTTCAACATCTCACTTGACACCATGCTTAAGGTAGACCTGACCCGCCTCTCCGAGAGCCAGCTCGGAGAGCTTGAGAGGGGATATGATGCATATATCAGGGGGAGCAACCTCAGGGTGCTGGCCACCACTGTCACTCCTGACAACCGTGAGAACATTGAACTGGTGAGCGAAAAGGCCAAGGCCGGCTATACCACCGGTTATGCCGACCCGGAATTCATTGGCGACCTCCCTCTGTTTAACCTGCCATTCCTGTCGCCAGACCGCAAGTACCGCACATTCCAGCTGAAGGGCGACTCCATGCTGCCCATCCCTGACAGATCATGGGTTACCGGCGAGTTTATGCAGGACTGGCGTGATATAAAGAGCGGACAGGCATATATCATTCTTACGTTGGATGACGGCATCGTCTTCAAGGTTGCAGAGAATAACATTGAGAAGAGCGGCCGCCTCGTGCTCTATTCACTCAACCCGCTCTATGAACCTTATGAGGTCCACATAAGTGACATCCGGGAAGTATGGAAGTTCGTGCATTATATAAGCGACGAGCTCCCGGAACCGGTACTCCCCGAGAAACAACTCCTCCGGACCGTTGCCTCAATGAAACAGGACCTGTACCAGCTGAAAAAGAGCATGTGTCGTGATATCGAGGATGCGAAGGAACTCTGAACCAGACCGTTGCACTAAACAAATATTGATATGCCGGCACTGCAATGTAGCACGATATTTGTGGTTTATTGTACGTCCTGATATCACTCTCATTAAAGAATTGCTGCCATGAACAAAACAGCCATTATCCTTATCACCCTGCTTCTTTTAGCAGCGGGAGATACATTCTCCCAGATACCTCTGAACCTTAAAGTCAGGCATCGTACAGACGGAGACACAATTACCCTGGCCAGCGCCCTCAGATCACGCGGACTCCTTACGGTTCAGACCACCCCTGACCCGGTTACCGGAAAGAGCGTGAGTATTTTCCTTAACGACCTCAAATACTATGAGATGATTCCTGAAAACCCGGAATCACTGTGGCAGATGATACTTCTCAGATCATCCGTGTATGACAAGCTCCTGAAGTCGGGTTACAGCTATGAGACCCGCTCTGCGATGGAGGATATGATGAAGGAGTACCTGTCAAGGGCAGAACAGAACAATTCATTTTATATTGACAGTTACCTGGAAGCCAGGCTGTATGCCATCCTGCGTAAGGTCTATCCGGTCAGGCATACTGACAAGCGTCCGGGAATAGTGAGCCTCCGTATCCTGGCGGAGATTGCTCCTGATGCATGGGTGGGCCCTGATGGCACCCTGGTAATTACCACCGGAATGATTGCAGCCCTGGACAATGAGACCGAGATGATGGCTCTGATGGCCCAGGAAGTTGCCCATTTTGCCCTAGACCATCACCTTTCCAATTACTCTGCTGCTCTTGCGTTAGAAATAAACCCCGCACTGGGAAACTTAATCAGGAATACCAGGCAACAGGAAATGGAGGCTGATAATTGTGCAACTTCGGTACTCTCATATTACGGCAAGAGTTTCTCTTTCCTGGGTTCAATGCTGCGAAATGTAATTGATTACGGAGAGCTGATGGGCAGTTTTTACCTCGGATCATTTCCTGATGCCAAATCCAGGGCAGATAAATACAAGGATGCGATTATTGACAAATCCGCTGATTATGATAAACTTGTTGCACCTGTTATATCATATAATGCCTTCATGGCATACAGCCAGTCACATTACCTGCTCTGTCGCCGCCTGCTCGAACGGAACATTGCTTCAGGGTCAGCTACTGCCGATGATATTGTGTTGCTCTCACAGGCTATGATGAACCTGTCAGGCTCAGATCATGAAGATCTGGAGGCACTGGCACTGGTCCGCTCTGTGACAGAGAGCCTGCAGGAGGCTCCTCCCGGAGCATTCAGGCAGGAGGCCCTTCTTTTAATGAGACTTGGCCGAAGGGGTGAAACTGAGACAGCTCTTGACAGATACCAGGAGGCACTGGAAAGGGAAGAGATGAAATACAGTCAGAGGCCCGGCGACTGGTCCGAGGTGCTCAGCTACCTGGCATCGGAGAAGGAGTGGGTGGCCAGAACAAGAACAAGGTAAAATATAAACCCCGCACTGACGTTTTAATATTCCAGATATACATTCATCATGTCAGTTAAAGATTATAATCCTGCTATGCATACTGCCGAGCATATCCTGAACTCGGTGATGGACAAGATGTACCATTGCGGGAGATCATTCAACAGTCACATTGAGAGCAAAAAGAGCAAATGCGATTATCGCATCAGGAAAGCATTGTCTGATAAGGAGATTCGGGCAGTTGAAAGGACAGTAAATGAGATAATTAAGCTTGATATACCGGTGGGAGAGGAGCTTGTCAGCAGGAGGGAGGCTGATGAGAAGTACTTTACGGGGAAACTGCCGGAAGATGCAGGAGAAAAAATCCGGATCATCACTATCGGGAATTTCGATGCATGCCCGTGCATCGGGCAACATGTGAAAAGCACATCTGAAATTGGCACATTTTCAATAACATCGGCTGATTTCAATGAAGGTGTCCTGAGAATCCGCTTCAGGATCCGCCGGGAAGAGCCTCAATCCGGCCTCCGGTTGCGGGCCTGACAGGTATAACAGAGCTGGTATAAAGAGCTCTCATTGGAATCATAAAAGCCGCCTCACGGTTTCTGAATGCGGATATGAAATGTAACCGTAAAGCCGATATCATGAAGGTCTCTGGAATCATAAAAGCCGCCTCAATTATCTTATGAGACGGCTTCTGATCTGTCATGAAGGTAGTTCCTATTCTTTTGTGAGCTTGACAATCATTTCAATGATGCCCGGTATGTCAGCATCGGCAATCTTGCCTTTGTATATACCCCTGACAATTCGGTTCTTGTCAATAATCACAACCGAATAGCTGTCTTTGGGCAAGCCCCATGACTCATGCAGAACTCCTTTGGAATCAAACAGAATAGTAGTGTTGTACCTTTTTGCCTTCCTGCCGGCAATTGCACGTACCAGACCGTCTGGAAGCCTGGTCGACTGGAGGTCGACTATCCCGAATCCCTTGTAGGCATTCTGGTCAATAATCTTGTCAATGTCAATGGCCTTTTCAACGGCATCATTGAATGTATCATTAAGGTCCTCATTATCAGGATCAACATAGTTTATCTGAAGAACTTTGCCCGGCCAGGAGTTCATGGTGAATTCCTTTTTGGAAGCATCGGGCAGAGCCCATTCCGGAGCTTTTTTCCCAACCTCAAGCTTGCCCTGGGCTGCAGCAAACGGCAGTATAAAAGCTACAAGGAGAAGAGTAAACAACAATTTTTTCATTTTCACAGTTTCTTAATTTTGTTGAAAGTTAATATTTTTTACTGTTCATGCTCATTATGGCGAAAAATATGAATGCAACCGTGGTATATATTATCTGCCCGTTGTAAGGAAGTCGTTCAGCGGTTTCATTGCCCTGAAAGCACCTGTAACCACTTCGAAAAAACCGGGATCTACCACCTCACTGTCAGTGAGTGGTTTTTCAGTCAGAAAGCTTTTCATCTTAATCAGCTCGATATGAGGATGATCTTTTGAGAATCCGCGGGGAGGCAGTTTCAGTTTTTCTCCCTCAAGTCCATTGAAATACTTCCTGAATTCCCTGCTGTTCAGAATCTTCACAAGGTTGTCGCCTTCCATGGCAATTCTCTCGCGGATTGCTTTCAGCCAGGGCGCAGGAGGTATGTATGATCCTCCTGAAATAAACGACAGGCCTGGTTCTATATGAAGGTAATAACCGGGAAACCTGTCGCCATTCTTTTTTCCGCCACGGACCATGAATGCTCCGAAATTAGTCTTATATATGGTCTTGTCAATTGTGAACCGGATGTCACGGTTGATCCTGTAAATACAGCTTTTTGCCTCAAGCCCTTTGAAAATCGGATCGAATTTAACTATATCATCAATGACAGCCTGTACAAAGAGATACAAATTTTCGCGGGCTGCTTCATAGCGGGAACGGTTTTCTGCAAACCACAGCCTGTCATTATGCCGGCGCAGGTCAGTAAGGAACTTAAGGGTGGAACGGTCAATAGTGATCATATTATTATCCGGTTAATCTGACAAAGTTATGTAATTACTTTTTTCCCCAGGCTACTACAGACAGAATCAAAAACGATGCCGGTATACTCCTTGATATCCATAGATGATACAATGCCAACCGTGCAAAAGTGTTTACGCAATTTTTACTGACCATCTGCAAATAATGCCGCAAATTGCTTTGACATAATATCGGTGCCGATATGGTCCTTGCGGCCCATATCTGATATTATGCCAACCACGCAGAGGCGTGGACGCAATTTGCTTTATATTTGCCTATAATTAATATTATGTTAAATAGAGGCAGGAATATCAGCACAAAATGGCAAAATCCGGCTGCCGGTGGCAAAATACCCCCCCTGCCCCCGCTGCAACCCTGGAAAATTCTGATATTATGCCAACCACGTACAGTAAAGGCAAAAAAAGAAGGCACATCAACGTGTGCCTTCTCCATATTGTTCATACAACGATTTATTACATGTTCTCAACCTTTGCCTTGTATTCCTCGAATTCAGGCATCATCTTAAGCTTGAGATAGATCTCACGAAGGAACTCCAATGTAGGAACTGAAGTCGGATTTACCTTTTCTGCTTCCAGCAAGTAAGGAATTGCCTTCTTCATTTCTTCAAATGCCTTGTCCCGTGCAATCTCATACTCCCTGTTGTCATCAATCATATTGGCCTCGTTCAGCATATTGTTTGTAATTGAAACGTAGCACAGACCGATGTTGTAGTTGCTTTCAAACTGTGTCGGGTTCTTTTCCAGTGATATCTTCAGGCTCTCAATAGCTTTTTCGTAGTCTTCAAGCTTCATATAGAGGCTTCCTTCAACCAGGTAAAGGATATGATTATCCGGATCCATCTCCATGGCCTTGTGAACGAATTCAAATGCCTTTGGTGAATTGTCGGAGTCAAGATAGAACTGGGTTGCCTGGAGAATGATATCCAGCGTGTCAGGATATGCTTTGTACCCTTCCATCAGAACAGCTTCGGCTCTGACGGTATCATTCATCTTCATGTAGCAGTCGCTCATGAATATATAAGGCTTCGTATCCTCGGTACCCGACTCGGTGCAGGTACGGAAATGTGCAATTGCTTCAGGATACATCTCACCGTTGTAGGCTGCCAGACCGGCATTGAAGATAACCAGCGTGTCTACCATGCCTACATAGAGATCGCTGGCAGAAATTGTCACATTCCTTTCAAACGATTCCATGGCTCCCTTGAAGTTTCTGTCATTGAACTTGTTGATTGCGTCATTCAGGAATGAGTTGCCAAGGAGCGCATATGCGTTGTCCCTGATAATGGTGTTCTTCATCTTGGGATCAAGCTGAATGGCTTTCTCGAAGTTATTGTAGGCTTCCATGAGGATATCAGGATAAAGATCGGCAAACTTCGGATCGCCTGAATCAAACGCAGCCTGGCAAAGCTTTCCCTTAACGTAGTAAGTCTTTGCAAGGCCCATTGACTTCGGGTGAGCGATGGCTGTCTCAATGGCTTCCTTAGCCTTGTCGAAAGCACCATCCCTGATAAAAT
>WXFE01000226.1 GCA_009881065.1 Bacteroidales bacterium
CGACGTCATCAGGGAGCTTAAGGATGCATGTGAAAAGTATAACATGAAGTTCGGTGTCTATCTGTCGCCCTGGGACAGGAATGCGGCATGCTATGGTGACTCGCCTGCCTACAACCGCTTTTACATGGAGCAGTTGACCGAGCTGCTGACATGGTACGGCAGGGTTGATGAGGTGTGGTTTGACGGCGCCAATGGCGAAGGGCCTGACGGCCGCCGGCAGGAATATGACTGGCAGGCATACTATGATCTTATCAGGAAGCTTCAGCCCGATGCCGTCACCGCCATCATGGGGAATGATGTACGATGGGTGGGAACAGAGAGCGGCTACGGCCGCGAAACCGAATGGAGCGCCACCGTACTGGCACCCGGGGGCACCCCGGAGAGTGTCGCCATCAACGAGGCACTGGGGATAGATGCCATGTCAGAGGATCTTGGAAGCAGCAGCCTGCTCAGCCGGGCAAATCATCTCTTCTGGTATCCGGCAGAGGTTGACGTCTCAATCAGACCGGGCTGGTTCTGGCATGCTTCCGAAGACTCACTGGTTAAGGATGTTGCAAAGCTGTCTGACATCTACCTGAGCTCCGTGGGGCGCAATGCCGTTCTGCTGCTCAATGTGCCGCCTGACAACCGTGGGCTCATAACCGATCATGATATCAACAGCCTCCGGGGGTTGAAAACCTGGACAGACAAGCTCTATGCCACTGACCTGCTTAACGGCTCAAGACCATACGGACGGGGAGCATCGAACCTTACCGACGGAGACAACAGCACCTCGTGGAATCCGCGTCACAACCCCGTGGCCTCATTCGTTCCGGCCATAGCCGCTACATTCAATGTGGCAATGCTGCAGGAAGACATCAGCAAGGGGCAACGGGTGGAAAAATTTATAATCGAGGCTCTCTCCGGCACTGAGTGGGATACCATTGCAACGGGCACAACTATCGGATATAAAAGGCTGATACGGTTTCCTGAGGTGAAGGCAGACGAGATAAAACTAACAATAGTCTCATCACGGGCTGCCCCTTATATAAGCACCTTCGCACTATATCATACCGAATGAGTTGGTATGGTTATTGTAGCATTGAAGCGCTGTAACAGCAAACCGGAGAATAACAAACAGAAAGATGAAACCTTCACTTACAGTAATAGTGCTGATCACAGCCATGCTGACATCATGCAACCTTGAACCCGGGCCCATGTCGTATACAAATGTGGCGATTCCGTTTGAGGAGTATCAGGTGCCTGAGACAGGCATAATCGATCAGCCGGTTAATATCTACGTCAGTGCCAGGGCAGATAACGGATGCTGGTCAAACATCCGCTTCCTGCTAAAACAGAATGACGACCGTGAGTTCGATGCCTGGGCCATTGCAGACTTCTCATCAGACGGAGAGTGCCCCGCTGTGGAAGTTTCTGCTGATTCAACCCTCACCTTCACTCCCACCCGGACGGGAGATCATGTCATTTCTTTCTGGATGACTCACAACATCAGCATCAGGGACACGGTGGTTGTGGTCGCCGCACCGGACAGAAAGTAAAAAAGGCTACATACCCTTGCGTATCAACCTGCCGGCAAGCCAGCTCTTCTGACGCTCCTCCTCTGACTTGTGGAAGATCTCTTTGTTGACATACTTGATTGATTCCACCGTATAAAGTGCGCGCGGGTTGAAATAGTTGATTTTGTCAAGCACCTCGCCGATCATTCTCCTGCGTGCAATGATATAGATTATCGCAACCTCACCCTCTATTCCCTCGGCCTTTACCGATGTCACACCGTACCCCATGTCCCTGAGTTTCTCAATCAGGCTGGTGGCATCCTTGCGTGTGATAACCCTTATCATCTCATGACCTATGGCAAGACGCTCCTCGAGGTACATCCCCACGAAATTACCTGTGGCGAATCCACCTGCATATGCAATATAACTAACCCAGTTATCAAGGTCCTGCATGATCCTGCTGATTGCCAGAAGCCAGATAAGCACCTCGAAAAAGCCTACCAACGGAGCTATAATCCTCATCCCCTTGGTGACGAAGATGATTCTGAGAGTACCGAGCGAAACGTCAAAAATCCTGGCCAGAAAAATGAAGAGCGGGAGCAGGAGATAATTAACAATTTCTGTATTAAGATGTTCCATGACAATAACAAACATTTTTGAACTTGCTAAGATATGACTATTTTTGGACCCGGTGGCCTAAATCCATGTGTCGATGAGATTATTGAAAACCATATTGACATTGGCATGCCTTAGCTGCGCCCCTCTCATCCTGGGGCAGGAACCGGATACGGTTCTTACGCTGCTCTTCACCGGTGACATTATGGGGCATGACGGGCAGATAGCCTCAGCGCGAAATGACTCCACGGGCACATATGAATATGACAGTGTCTTCAGATACATTACTCCCTTCATCTCATCCGCAGATGTTGCCACAGGCAATCTGGAGGTAACGTTGGGAGGGCCTCCCTACAAGGGTTACCCGGCATTCAGCTCGCCCGATGAGCTGGCAGTGGCATGCCGCAATGCCGGGTTCGATATCCTGGTGACCGCGAACAATCATTCAGCCGACAGGGGACCGAAAGGAATCTTTCGCACCCTGAGGGTGCTTGACAGCCTTGGGATAAGACATACCGGCACATGGATCAGTCCGGAGGAACGTGATATCATTTCTCCCCTGATGATATGCCATGAATCAATGAGAATAGCCCTGCTGGCATACACCTACGGCACAAACGGGATAGTGGTGCCGCCACCGGCTACGGTCGCATATATTGACACCATACGTGCTGCCACTGATATCAGGAGAGCTGAATTGCTGGGGGCAGACCTGACAATTATTTTCATTCACTGGGGCATTGAATATGACACCATCCCTTCAGCCGAACAGAAGAAGACGGCGGCAGCGCTGCGGAGGGCAGGCGCTGATATCATCATCGGTTCCCACCCTCACGTGGTGCAACCGGTGGCGGCTGAAATAGACTCTGCCGGAATCAGAAACCCTGTAGTATGGTCCATGGGCAACTTCGTCTCCAACCAGAGGACAAGGAGAAGGGACGGCGGGATAATGATCAGGCTGGATATAACTGCGAAAGGTGACACTGCATTTATTTCTGACGCCGGATATGTTCTTACCTGGGTCTACACTCCCGTGGAAAATGGCAAAAAGAAGTTCTACATCCTGCCCTGCGCTGAATTTGAAAAGAAACCGGAATTGTTTCAGTCTTCCGGGCATTATGATTCAATGATGCTCTACGTTAAAGATGCCAGACGGCTGCTTGACAACCATGGATCGGGGTTCAGGGAGATGACCCTGACCGATGGAAAGTGGATAGGGGTTACCAGATAACCGGACCGGCAATATCATTATCTTTGCACAGAATTAGAATACGGTAATGGATAATTCGACTATACTACTGGCAGGCACTGCCGTAACCATCGGTTTCATTCATACACTGTTGGGGCCCGACCACTATCTGCCGTTCATTGTTATGGGCGAGGCGCGTAAATGGACCATCAGGAAAACGATGTTCATTACCTTTCTCTGCGGCCTCGGACATGTCCTGAGTTCGGTAATCGTGGGATTCATAGGTATTGCTGCAGGTATATCCCTTTCAAAACTGGAATTCCTCGAAGGATTCAGGGGGAATATAGCAGCCTGGATGCTGATAGCCTTCG
>WXFE01000227.1 GCA_009881065.1 Bacteroidales bacterium
GGTCACTTTATTATTGCCGGATATTCGAATTTTTCAAAATTTTGAAGGAATTGTCCGATTGTTGTCGTGATAATGTCAGTGCTGGCCGGTGTTGCATTCTCTGTTACAGGTGTGACAATATGTTTCCAGCCTCGCGCTTGACAATAATACCTTATTGATCACCCGTCCACTGTCCTCTCGCACCGAGATAATACGGCTCCGAGCCCTCAGATGTCAATTATCCCTCGTCAATCACCTGCACACTATCCCCCCTGCACCGAGATTGTACGGTTCCGGCCCCGACAACCAGGATAGCGATTGATTCAGTCAATCCGTCTCAATCACACGCGGAGCGCAATGCCCTGATTACTTGTCCCCTCTAATCTTTAATTGATTAACTTACCCAGGTTATGAGTAAAATAATCTATTTTGCATAGATAACTTGTTTCTGTCATTACTTTTTGCTAAATTTCCATGTTTGCTTTTTACATCTTCTGTCAGTCAGTGAAAGTCCTCCCCGATGTGCTTTCACCTACCCGATAATGATGTGACTGACGGGATGGAGGTTTGTTTTCTGATAAAACCCATTTCAAATGTCAATTATATTAATATTTTGATAATCTGTCAGTTATTTAGGCCATTACAAATAATCTGTATTCCTTTGTCATCTTTAAAGAATTCTCCATACGGTGTTTCACTATCTGATTGTCTACCGTCTTCCTGTTCTGCCCGCCGGAGCGTGATCATAACTGTCAATACATTTTTTTCAGGTAACTCCTGTCCACAAAACGTGTAAACCTCAGCTTTACGATATGGAAAAGAGACTCAAAACCAGTGAAAAGTTTTTAATCCTGGCTCATCACCCGGAGAAAGGACGTCTTGTTGTTTCGAGGCAGTATTTCCGCTACGGTCTGGCCGGAGCTATTCTCCTTGATCTTTGTCTCGACGAAAGGATAGGCTTTGAAAACGGGCGGATTACTGCAAGGCCAGGCAATACACCGGCAGACCCTGTAAAGGGCGAGGTGCTTAAAATGATAACTGATTCAGCCAGGCCGAGGAAGACCGGATACTGGGTTCGCAAGCTGGCTTTCCTTAACACCAGGTATATGAAACAAATAGTTGCAGGATTGGTGAGCAAAAGGCTGGTAAGGATAGAAGATACGAAGGTTCTGGGGATTTTTCCCTGGAGCCGGACTTACCTCACTGAGAGTCTTACCCGTGAAAAACTGATCAGGCAGCTCAGGAATGATATCCTTGCGTACCGCGGGGATGTAAATGACAGCACTGCCCTTGCCGGGCTCATTGAGGCCTGCAGGATGTGGCGCATTCTTTCCACTGACCGCGATGAGTTAAAGATGATCAGGTCACAGATCAAGCGGATTATAAAGGACACACCTGTGGCAGGCGCAGTTGGACAGACAATCAGACAGGTGCAGGCAGCAATAATTGCCAGTGTGACCGCATCTGTTGTTGCCTCCACTTCAGCAAATGATTGATTTACAAATCAAATCCCATGAGCATAGGTTTCGGAATGTACCAGATTGCTGTCTCCTCCACCCTGGCAACCCGGAGTAACAAGCACACTCTTTTACAGACTTAATAACAGATTGTACCAACTTGCCGCCGCCTCTACCCTGGCAACCCTGGTGTCACATACAGTCTCCTGATAGTAATAAGCACTAATAGTACCAACTTGCTGTCTCCTCCACCCCGGCGGCCCGGATCAACAGACAGCCTCCTTCAGTAATAAGCACGAATAGCTGCCTCCTACTTCACGGCAGCCCCGTGTGACAGACAACATCATTACAGACATAAGCACGGAATGAGCAAGCTTGCTGATTCACAAGCATTAAGGGACAGCCACTCAGCTGACATGCGCGAGGCGGATTCATCAGCCATGCGAGATGCTGACTCAGAGGCATTGCGTCATACTGATTCCGAAGCCTTGCGAAATCCTGAATCCATTGAAAAAAACCGGGCAAATACCAATGATGGATCTCCTGACAAAGGAACAGGCAACACACCGACTGAAATAACAGCGGATGAACGTTGCATGATTACCGGTGACTCACCTTCGCCGGCCACTCCAGAAACGGCAGTCACAGCAGGTACTGTTGATCATACACAAACCATTGCCGGCCATAAAGTTGGCATAAAAACCTCAAATGATGCAGATTCTCTGCGCGATTCTGATTCAGAAGCACTTCGCGGATCAGACTCCTGGGCAATGCGTGATTCATCATCATCAAATCTTCGCGAGGCTGACTCGGACTCTTTAAGGAGATAAGTTACGTCCGGGGCTCTATCTCAAACAGTATGATATAGCCCCCGATAAATCTCTTCGTGCCGATCTCTCGCATCATTCCCGCCACCATCTCAACCGGATTGACATCACCCGGGCACCAACTCAAGCAGTTTGACATCGTATGGACATAATATTATTCGCTGCATATCATGACCACAATTATTGCCGAGAGGGTTTCGCACGACAGTGGAATTCGTGTTGCCCTCAGGTTCCCTTATGACAGGAAGTTGACAGGAATAGTTAAAAAGCTGCCCGGCTGCAGGTGGAGTAACAGACTGAATTGCTGGCATATACCAAACACTCCGGATGTTATTGACCTCCTCCTTGAGAACCTGAGTTGTCATGCATTTGTTGATTATTCTGATCTCCGGAGGCACTCTATAGCGCAAAGGATCAGGGAGACGAGGGAGAGGCAGCAGAATGAAAAAGCCCGGATGCACCGGTCATTTGAGTTCCCGGCTGGCATCCCTTCATCTGATGATAAATCTCCACGGCCACACGCTGAGCAGCCTGAACGCTGTATTGCTTCCCCTGAGCAGAATCCTCCAGGCACCCCTGGCAGCACAAAAACAAAACGCACGACATCCGGCAGGTTTGCTTCCGCGGACATCTCGAGTCTTATCGGCGAAACGGTCCTGAGTACCGAAGCCAGGGCTGACCTTGCCAGATTACGCAGTTGGATGGAATCCCGAAGGTTTCCAGACACCACGATTCGTACATACACATCGATGATGGAGACATTCCTGAAGTTTGTAGCGCCGAAGGAGGCCTCCCAATGCACGTCCGACGACCTTGTGCGGATGATAAACGATTACGTCATTCCACGGGGGCTGAGCTATTCATATCAGAACCAACTTATTAGCGCGGTCAAGAAATTTTACAGGGAGGTCTGCAACCACACGATTGATCCGGGGACTTTTTCGCGCCCGCGCGTAAGGTACAGACTGCCAAATGTTCTGAGCAAAGAGGAGGTGAAACGGGTGTTGGCTGCCCCGATGAACGAGAAGCACAGGGCAATACTGAGTCTGATTTATGGTTGCGGTTTACGCCGAAGCGAAGTGTTAATGCTTGAGCTACAGGATATTGACCGTGACAGGATGCTTCTTATTGTCAGGCAGTCGAAAGGGTTCAAGGACAGGATAGTACCCATTTCGCCGAAGCTTGTGGATATGATTGATTCTTACCTCAGGAGATATCGGCCTGTGGTTTATCTTTTTGAGGGCCAGCGTCAGGGTGACCGGTACAGTGCTGCAAGTATTGAAAAGATTTTCAGGATGGCCTGTACGAAAGCCGGTATCCGGAAGAAGATTACCCTGCATGGTTTGAGACATTCATATGCCACGCATCTTCTGGAAGCCGGGACTGATTTGCGGTACATCCAGGAGTTGCTAGGGCACAAGAGCAGCAAGACCACTGAAATTTACACCCATGTAACTGAAAAGAGCATTCAGAAGATCCGGAGTCCGTTTGATGACCTGTAAAGTTGGTGAAGGTGTTTCCGCAAAGCAAATGTATCGGGTGTATCCGTGTCCGGCGATGTTGAGATTATAGTAGTCTGTCCCTTGCGACATCTCTTTTGACAAAATTCTGATCTGAAGCACACTTTGATAGATACAATTCTCCTTTTTACCACGGGGGGTTCCCGGCGAGAGCAGGAACCCGGTGCAAGGCGGAGACCTGATGCGAGTCAGAACACGATGGGATGCGAAAAACAGTGGAAACCGGATACTGATTAGAGTAGGAACCTGATAGGAGCCGGAGTCAGGTGGGAGCCGGGACACGACCGAAGCCAGGACCCGATGATAGCCAGAGCACTGTGGGAGGCAAGGCCTGGTACGAGTTGGAGCCCAGCCGAAGCCAGGACCCTGTAAGAGGCAGGACTGCTTTATATTAATTTTCGCTTGCTTAATCGGGCTCCGAAGCCAAGACCCTGTAAGAGGCTGGATCCGGCGGGAACCGGAACACGGCGGGATGCGAAGCCCGGTAAGAGGGGGCCTGATGTGAGGCAAAAAACGGTGGTAGTCGTAGCCCGGTGCGAGGCGGAGTACAGCCTAAGCCAGGACCTGGCAGGAGCAGAAACCCGGTGTAAGGTAAAGTCCGGTGAGAGTCGGGGCCTGATACGAAGCGAAGCAGATTGCACTGCTGTTGCCGATTAAAGCCACAATCAGTATTCATAATAAATAACTAAGTATCTGGCATTTGCAAAGTCCCCTCCCCTTTATTGTCAATCCGCGAGACAGAACCGATTAACTTTACAGGCACTTTC
>WXFE01000228.1 GCA_009881065.1 Bacteroidales bacterium
TGTGATTGATGCCGGGAAGGTTGATTTTGTCATGGACAAGATTTCGTGGCTGACCGGTGCTGCCATGAGTTTCAGGGCCGGGATAGATGCAGTTCCTGACTCAATGAAATTTACTCTCAGAGACAATGTCTTAAAGCTAAATGATATAGCGTTGAACTTCTCCGGCACTGCCGCAATGCCCGGAGATGATATTGATCTTGACATGGTATTCAGTGCACCCGAGACCTCCTTTAAGTCGCTCCTCTCACTGATACCGGCATTTTACATGAAGGGGTATGAGGATCTGAGGGCTACCGGAATGGTGGCGCTGGACGGCGCCGTCAAGGGTATCTACAGTTCAGCCGACAGCACCCTTCCGGATGTTTTACTGAACCTGAAGGTCAGTGACGGGTTGATAAGCTACCCTGCACTTCCTGAAAAGATCAGCGAAATAAATATCGCCGGGAAAGTGCAGACGGACGGAAACGACATGGACAAAACCATAGCTGAGATCAGCCGTTTCCATTTCGTGCTGGCCGGCAATCCTTTTGACCTCAGCCTTGCCATGGCCACTCCGTTGAGTGACCCGGCAGTCAGTGCCGCGGCAAAGGGAAAGATTGACCTTGGAAAACTTCAGCAGGCCATTCCCCTTGACAGCATCACCCTGAACGGCCTGCTGGATATCTCTCTTGATCTTGCGGGACGAATGTCAATGATTGAGAACAAAGAATATGAAAAATTCAGGGCAGTTGGTGACCTGAAGATAGCTGACATGGCGGTAGAGATGTCAGGGATGCCTGAT
>WXFE01000229.1 GCA_009881065.1 Bacteroidales bacterium
CAAGACGGTGCTTGAGAAGGGTCTTGATGCAGGAACAGCTTTTGAGATTCTCTCGATTGATATCGCGGATATTGATATAGGCAAGAACATCGGTGCCGTGCTGCAGATGGACCAGGCCAATGCTGACAAGAACATTGCCCAGGCCAAGGCTGAGGAGCGTCGTGCGATGGCAGTGGCCCTCGAACAGGAGATGAAAGCGAAAGCTCAGGAAGCACGTGCCAAGGTCATCGAGGCTGAGGTTGAAATTCCTCTGGCAATGGCTCATGCTTTCAAGA
>WXFE01000230.1 GCA_009881065.1 Bacteroidales bacterium
GACTGGTGTACACCCTTATCAGCCTTCGCAATGTCTACCGCAGAAAACAGCATGTTCACACCCATACCCACGCTGATGGTATCACGCATGAGCACCGGCATGACCACTACAGTGACCACTCGCATATACACCTGAATGAGAGGAAGAACCTCACTCCGTGGATACTTTTCCTTATATTTGTACTGGGCCCGTGCGAGCCGCTGATACCCATTCTCATGTACCCTGCAGCAGAGAACAACATCAGCGGTGTGATAATTGTATCACTGCTTTTCTCCGCGGTCACAATCGCCACCATGATGGCAGTTGTCCTGGCTTTCAGGCTGGGTCTCAGCACCATCAACCTGAAACCCCTCGAGCGTTGGGTTAATGTGATTGCCGGAGCCACCATTGCAGTTTCAGGCCTCGCCATCAGGTTTCTTGGCCTTTGAAAATGATTTTATTAGTAGTTTAAACAATTATATCTAACAGATGAATTTCGATTACAATACACAGAGAAAAAGAATGGCGCTGCCTGAATACGGGAGGAATGTCCTGAAGATGATTGAACATGCCAAGACAATCAAAGATCCGGAGGAGAGGAACCGGGCAGCCAAAACCATTATACAGATAATGGGCAATCTGAATCCCAACCTCAGGGAGGTGACTGATTTCAAGCACAAACTCTGGGATCACATCATGATCATTGCTGATTTTGACCTTGACGTTGATTCGCCTTATCCTGCCCCTGACCGGAAGAAGCTTAACTCCAAACCAAATAAAGTCCCCTATCATAACGGGGAAATAAAATATTCTCATTACGGGTGCATCATCCCTGCCATGATTGAGGCAGCAGCAAAGATGAAGGATGGTGAGGAAAAGGATTATCTCACGTCGCTCATCCTCAACCAGATGAAGAAAGATTATGTTACCTGGAACAAGTCAACGGTTGCTGACGAAGTCATCATCAGGGACCTGATTGAAATATCAGGCAACAGGTTAAAGGTGCCCGAGAACTACAAAATGCCCGATGTCAGGGATCTGATTGCCCAGCCTAAAGGCAAGACACAGGGCAAGCATCAGGGCAGATCGCAGGGAAGGTCTAAGCAGAACAAGAAGAAGCACAAGAACGGCTACTAATTAATCATATCTTTCAGACCATGAGCCTCATCAATGTTATCACCTATGACGCTCCATTGCCGGGCGGGCACTATTCACAGGCGATTGTCTCCGGAAACATGATCTTTGTTTCAGGCCAGTTGCCCGTCATTCCCCTGACAGGAGACAAGCTGACCGGCACCATCAGCGAACAGACCCTGCAGGCGCTTAAAAATGTGCTCAGTATCGTGAAGGCAGCCGGTGGTGACATTACAACCATTGCCCGCACAACCATCTATACTACCGATGTGAAATACTGGGAAGAGATAAACAGAGTGTACGCCGATTTCTTTGGTCAGATGCTCCCGGCCAGATCCATAATCACCGTAGCAGGTCTGCACCACGGATGCCTGATAGAGATTGAGGCCGTGGCATTCACACTTTAAATTGCCACTTTGTCAGTTTTATCATTGTGGCCGGCATTTTGTTTATGGCCGTTAGTAAATTGTTTTTATCATGGTAAAAAAGAAGAGTCAGGAAGAGAGGCATGATGAACCCACGCCCAAAAAGAAAGTAACAGATAATCAAATAAATACAGAAAATGACGCCTCCAGGCAGCATGTGCCTGAAGATGAACCTGAAGCCGCTGTGAAGAGTCAGGCAGAGGAAGAACTACTCGGAAAACTGACAGAAATGCAGGACAGGTACTTACGGCTATCAGCTGAATTTGACAATTACAGGAAGAGAACCCTGAAGGAAAAGATCGAGCTGTCACAGTCAGGCGGTGAATCGGTAATCAAAAGCCTTCTTCCCGTCATTGATGATTTTGACAGGGCCATGAACTCTATGCGTTCCACCAGTGACTATAATGCTGTGAAAGAGGGACTTGAGCTGATATACAGCAAGATAAATGATTTCCTGAAACAGAACGGAGTGAAGGAGATAGAGGTCATGAACGAGGCGTTCAACGGTGATTTCCACGAGGCAGTCACAACCGTTGCAGTGGAAGATGATAAGCTGAAAGGGCTGATCATTGACGTTACCCAGAAGGGATATACACTTAATGACAAAGTGATCCGCTACCCGAAGGTGGTAGTAGGTGAATAACTGAATGCTTCTGTTCTGAAACATGTCGAAGAGAGACTATTATGAAGTACTGGGCGTAAGCAAGGGCGCTTCGAAGGATGAGATCAAGAAGGCCTACAGGAAGCAGGCCCTCAAGTATCATCCTGACAAGAATCCCGGCAACAAGGAGGCCGAGGAGAAGTTCAAGGAGGCTGCCGAAGCTTATGAGGTTCTCAGCAATGATGAGAAACGGGCGAGGTATGACCAGTTCGGGCATGCCGGCATGAACGGAGGCGGGTTCGGGGGCGGATTCGGAGGCGGGATGACCATGGAAGATATCTTCTCGTCATTCGGCGACATCTTCGGTGACGCTTTCGGCGGGGCTTTCGGATCACGTCGCGGCGGAGGCAGCCGCTCACGCAGCGTCAACAAGGGCTCCAACCTGAGGCTAAAAGTAAAACTCACCCTTTCAGAATTTGCCCATGGCACCGAGAAGAGGGTTAAGGTGAACAAATATGTCGCCTGCAATGCCTGCCATGGCAGCGGGGCTGCTTCTGACAGTGATGTAACTACCTGTACCGCATGCAAGGGCACCGGCCACACCACCAGGGTTATGAACACCATCCTGGGGCAGATGCAGACCACAGCACCCTGTAACGTCTGCGGCGGAGAGGGCAAGGTTATTACCAAAAAATGCCATAAGTGCTATGGCGAAGGGATTACGCAGGCAGAAGAGGTGATCCCCATTTCAATCCCGGCAGGGCTTGCCCCGGGCATGCAGCTTTCCGTGACCGGCAAGGGCAACGCGGCACGCCGCGGCGGCATCAATGGCGACCTGATTGTAGTCATAGACGAGGAACCCCATGATGAGCTCATACGTGAAGGCAATGACCTGATATACAACCTGTTCATCAGTATACCCGATGCAATTCTCGGCGCCAATGTCGAGATTCCGACCATTGACGGCAAGGTAAGGATCAAGATAGAACCGGGAACCCAGGGAGGAAAGATACTACGCCTCAGGGGCAAGGGACTGCCTGATGTGAACGGGTATGGCAAGGGTGACCTGCTGGTGAATGTGAATGTCTGGATACCGAAGAACCTCTCAAGGGAGGAACAGAGAGCCTTCGAACAGTTTAAAAACTCAGCATCGTTTACCCCGAAGCCTGACGCCGATGACAAGGGCTTCTTTGACCGGATGAAGAGTTATTTCTCCTGACAGTTGCAAAAGAGTTGTTTCACCTGACAACCACAAAAAGAGTTACTTCTCCTGACAACTGCAAACAGAGTTACTTTACCTGACAGCCGCAAAAAGAGTTACTTCTCCTGACAAATGCGAAACAGTATTATAAAAGGTTGATGCACTTCAAACAGATCGTATCAGCCTTTTTTATATCTTTGAAATTCTCTGACTGAATGCTT
>WXFE01000231.1 GCA_009881065.1 Bacteroidales bacterium
GTTTCTTTTTCATCGCTAACTGATATTAAAATTAAAACTAATAAACTTTCGAGGTTAGCTTTCCCAATTTTTGTGTTGGCAAAGCTACCTCTCAGTTAGCGTTTACACAATCTAATCTATACTCCCAATCCGGGTGCTTCAGGGGTAATTGCTATAATTATTCCATGGGTTTATGTGTCTGAGGAATCTATCATCTGGCACAGCTCAACTGTTCATTCCCCCAGGTATTTTTTGTAATCATCCTGTGTGTTTATATTTCTCAAGGGCGTGTCATCAGCCATCTCCATGTTAATTCTGGGGAAAGAATTAAGAATGTCCGCAAGCGTTATTGCAAGATCATGAGTGTTGGCTATCACTCTGATGACTGAGGAGGAGATCAGGACGGGATGACCTCCCTTGCCGGCATAAACAGGTGAGCACCACGCATCCGGGTCACGCAAAGCGAAGAGTCTGCTGATGACATCCCGGTTTACAAAAGGATTATCAACATTATGAATAAAACAGAAGTCGGCTTCAGTGATCTCGTTGATACCTGTTCTTACAGAAGAGAACCTTCCTGACTCAGGATGCTCGTTTATTATAAACTTCACGCGTGAAGGGACCCTCAATCTACTGCAATCGGGTTCTATTGACTTGTTTATGACACATATCACGGGGTTACAGTTAAAGCTGCAGAACTCGTTGATTATTTTCTCAATGAAAGTGGTTGAGGGGTTCCACTTCAACAGTGCCTTTGGTTGTCCCATTCTTTCCGAGAACCCGGCAGAAAGAATAATTGCTGGGCAGGTATCTGCCGTAGTTTTTTTCTCATTCATCATGATACTTTTATTCTTCTTTTGGCTCTTTGCCTGAAGGGGTCAGCGTTGCCATAGCTCACCCTTAAACTGATGTCCTCAAAAAGAGCCTCTCTCAGCAGAGACGGA
>WXFE01000232.1 GCA_009881065.1 Bacteroidales bacterium
AATTTCAGCCACGATTGTTTACATAAAGTACTCTGCGCGAAAATGCATAAAAGCCATTAAATCGGCTTTTGTCCGGTAACGTTGCCTGTCAGATGACGGGAGAGAGTGTTGTGCCTGTCACATTTGGTATGCTTTTACCCGATACCGTTGCTGTCAGATCAAGTACTGACTATTACATTTAAGGTGTCCCAATGCGGAAAACAGGAAGTACTGACTATTTCAACTCATTTTAATTCCGGGTGTGTTTTGCACACCACGGGTTAATTCCGGATCTCTATCGCACAAAGCGGGTTAATTCCGGGTCTCTTTCGCACAAAGCGGGAGCTAAACAATTCTTAAGTTGTGGAGGCGCATTTCCAGCAACTCAAGGTATTTTTTCTTCATACCCTTTGACAAGAAACTTGAATCAATAAGCGATTTCCAGGCTGGAACTGCGGATGATATGGTTTCAAGAACATTATCAATACTCTTGGCTGTCAATTCACACCTTTCTGATCCATAGTATTTTATAAGAGTATTATACGTTAGATTCTTTTTCTTGCCTTTTACAGGTAATGCAATTTCATCTCCGGGTTGCCTGTACTCTATTGTGGTATTGAGCAGGTCATAACATGGTGACAGCTTAACCTTTCCCTCTTCAGTTATGATTGAAAAGTTTTTAAGATGATGATCATCGTTTCCGATTAAATAATTGAATATGACCAGCTTGAACAGAACAGGCATTTCAACTGCCGGGAAAGTACAGTAATTATTAATCAAATCAACAACCTTTTCCATACTGGAATCGTACTTAGTATCCCTGGTTAATCCTGCCAATTGGGCAAAATCTTCAACAGGCACTTTGTCGTTCTGACCTTTCCTGTCAAATCGCTTTATAAAATATGTAAGAGTATTATCTTTTGACCATATTAAGCCATGAAGAGGAATTTCTAAACCAATCTCACCTGCAAGCTTCATTGTGAGGTCTTCATTCTCTGGCATCTCAGGAAAAAACTGATGTTGAGGTTTAAGAATATATCTTCCTCCTCTATCAACAATTTCGAACCTCTCTTCTTTAATATTCAGTCTTGCACTTAGTTTTGGCTGAACACCCTGTATTGACATTCTGGAAGCACGGTTAAAAGCCTCTTCCCTTTGTTCTTCTGCTGTATATTCAAAGTCTTTAAGTGAGACCAGTCCGGTTGAGAGTAGCTTAAGTCCTTCGGCACTGTAGCGATTATCTCCACAAGGACTGTATGTTATTGGGCAGCGATTCATTTTTCTTCTTCTTTTACTGTTACAGCACCTACCATATCACCGCCAACAGCGATTAACTGAGAAAAATAATCATGCTTATCAATTTTCTTTAATTTCAATAAGCCCGCCAGTTGCACTCCTTCGGGTAATAATCCATCAAAAAATGGTGGGAACCTGTCAAACTCATAGACTTTTTCTTTCAGAGGCATTGTTCTGGATACTTCAAGGCCATCATAGCCATCAAGGTATTCAAACAGATACTCCTTTCCCCGTACAACTTCGGTAAGAGTTCCGGCTTCTTTCCCTTTTACATATACTTTAGCTTTTCTCATCACCTTGATTTGTCAGATTATCCATTAAAGGACTGGTTAAGACAATCTTTATATTCAACACTTTCAGGATTTTTCGTAGAGTATTCAACCGGATAGACTCCTTGCCTTTTTCAATATCGTAGATCACAGTTTTTCCGACACCTGCAAGCTCTGCCAGCTGGATACGGCTCAGTTTGGCTGCCTTTCGATGCAGCCTGACCACTTCTGCCAATTTCTGAGGATGTATCATATTTACCTTTATAACGGTAAAATTAACAATTTTCTTTTAAAACAACAAGCAATCAGCTAAATTTTACTGTCATGGCAGTAGAAATGTTGCATTTGCTGCTATAATTTGCTAATAAGCTCAATTTTTACCGCTAAGGCGGCAAGATTATCTACATGTTTATTGCAATAGTTCATTAAAGTGTTAAATGGCTATAGTGCCGTATAGTATTAATTCTCTGACATATTTGTTATTCCTTACAGAGTATGGGTAAATCCTGAACATGTCAAAAAATCGGTTTGATTTTAAAATATTGTGATTCATTATTTTAATATTAGCCTTAGAAAATGTGCCTCTGCCTGATCATGGTAGCATTAAATCATAATTGGGGACTTATTAGAGGCAATATATTCTGGAGTCGTTTAACTCTTTAGACAGGGTTTGTTCCGGTTTATAAAAGAAAGGTTTAATTTTAAAGAAAAAAGCGACCCGTTGCCGGACCGCTTTGGAAGTTTTCACTACGGAATAATCCTTATTGTGAATTGCTTCAATTGTTCAATAAAGGTAAAACAAATTATTCAAAAAACAAAAGATGAAGAAAGTACTCGGACTTGATATCGGTGTTAACTCGGTTGGTTATGCTCTCATTGGTAGTGACACAGAGGATAATAGCCTTAAAATACTTAAGACGGGAGTAAGGATAGTAAATGAAGACCCGGATTTTCATGGTAACTTCTATCAGGGAAACTCAGCCAGTAAAAATGAAGCACGAAGAACAAAACGAATGATCAGGAGAGGGAATCAGAGGTTCAAAGCACGAAGAGATGCTCTGTACAGAACACTTAGAAAAAACTCTATGTTCCCTTCTGATAAACTGCTTAACCGTGTGAGTGAGGGAACATTGTATCGGTTACGGGCGATGGCAGTTTCAGAACGTCTTACACTTGAGGAGATCGGAAGGGTGTTCATTCATTTGAATCAAAGAAGAGGGTACAAGTCAAATCGGAAGTCAGAAAAGAAAACTGAAGAAGGATCATATCTTGCCAACATTGCAGAATTGGGAGAATTGACAAAAGATCTTACAATTGGTCAGTTCTGGGATGCCTACATCAGTTTTAAGAGTAATAACATAGACAGGATTCCAATTGTGCTGCTTGATTGGTTTCGGTTTAGAACTGAAACTGAGCCGGATTTTCGAATCAGAGAGACTATCTTCCCTCGCGATTCTTATATTTCCGAGTTTGATAAAATATGGGAATGCCAGGCTTCCTTTTATCCAACTGTTTTGACAGGAATGCCCGGGAAGACATTCAGGGAAAACAAAGGAACCCTTTACCAAAGAATAAGAAATGAGATAATATTCTACCAAAGGAAGCTAAAAAGCCAGAAGCATCTGGTCAGTGATTGTTCATTTGAAAAAGGACATAAAGTCGTTCCTAAAAGCTCCCCGTTTTATCAAGAATTCAGAATATGGCAGCAAATAAATAATCTTGAAGTTACAGACCTGTCAAACAACAAAATGCCTATTGAGAGCGAAGGAAGGAAGCGAGTATTTGATGCATTGCATGACACTGATCAGTTGAATAAGAGGAACACATTGCCATATACTGCTATCCTTAAAATCCTTGGATACTCAGGCCGTTCGTACCATCTGAACTTTAATATGCTGGAGGGGAATAAAACCTATATTACTATCTTTAATGCACTGAAGAAAGCTGGAATTGAACAACCTGACAGATACCTTTCCTTTGATAATACTCAAAAGATAGTTTCCAAGGGCCTTTATGACCTCTGGCATATAACCTATTCTCTTGATGATGAAAGTGATGTTATTAAGACTCTAGTTAAAAGATATGGTTTTACTTATAATCAGGCTGAGATTATTGCAGGTGAATTAGGTTATACTTCAGATTATGGTAGTTTAAGCACGAGGGCAATAAGAAAGCTTCTGCCTTACCTTGAAGAGGGTAAGAACTATTATGAAGCATGTGTCACTGTTGGTTACCAAAACCCTGAGCATGTCCAACGAGAGGAACTTAAGATTCACATGGATAATATATTCCCGAATTCTCTTAGAAATCCTGTTGTGGAACAGGTACTTAATCAGGTGGTTAATGTGGTAAATGGAATAATTGATACTTACGGGCATATTGATGAAGTGAGGGTTGAACTTGCCAGAGACCTTAAAAACAATGCAAAGCAGAGGAAAGAACTCACCAAAAAAAACAGGAACCTGAGGAAACTTAATGACACAATTTCTTTACGACTTAAACAGGAGCATGGATTTAGCCGGGTTAGCGGTTCTGACCTGCTGAGATACAGACTTTGGGATGAGACTGAGAAGCGATGCCTGTATTGCGGACAGAATATAACTGTCTCTCAATTGTATAATGGCGAGGCCGAAATTGAACATATTATACCATGGTCGAGATCATTCAATGATGCAATGACTAATAAGATAATTGCACACAGCAAATGTAATCGTGATAAGGATCAGATGACGGCATACGACTTTATGGCATCAAAAGGAGAGGCGGAATTGGGAAGATACGTGGCAGATGTCAACAGGCTGTTCACTGAAGGCTCAGGAAGACTTGATTCAGACAAGAAAGTCAGAATTACCAGGGCGAAAAAGGACAATCTCCTGTGCAAGGGTTCTGAGATAAAAGGCGATTTTCTAGCCAGGCAGCTCAAGGATACCCAGTATATAGTCCTTGAAACCGTTTCCAGGCTAAAAGATGTGTTTCCCAAAGTAACAACTACAACTGGCTCTGTGACAGACTATCTAAAAGAAACATGGCAGCTAAAAAGCCTGATTGATGAGATGAACATTGATAAGTACAGGTCTGTAGGAGAAACTGAATGGAGAGAGGAGAAGGATCGTGAAAATGGTTTAAAGAAAGTTGAGCGGATTAAAAACTGGAGTAAAAGGGATGATCATCGTCATCATGCCCTTGATGCATTGGTGGTGGCATTGACAACTCAGGGCATAATACAGCGTATCAATAATGCAAATAAAATGTTTGAAACAACCCGTGAGATGAAAGAGAAGACTTTCGGATTTCTCCCCCCGGCACCGGACCTTCGCAGGAAAGCAATGGAGAGCCTTGGAGAAATCCTTGTGTCGTTTAAGAAGCCGGGGTCAAAAGTCTTGAGCAGAAAGGTAAATGTAATCAATACCTCCAAAGGGAAAAAGGAACAGGTAACATGGGCTCCCCGTGGGAGTCTGCATGAAGATACCATTTTTGGAATTTGCCGATGGTACGAGAAGATTAAGGTCAACAAAAAGCTCAACGAAAAAACCGCATCCCAGATAGTGGGAGAGGAGGTCCGTATGGCTGTTCTTGAAAGACTTGCAACTTTTAATGGTGACTCATCCAAAGCATTCGAGAAGTCTCTCTTTTTAGGAGAGAAAGAGATTAAAGAAGTAACAATTCTCAGTACAAGGTTTACCAAGAGAGTGACATTGTCGGAAAAAATTACCCCTGCCCAGGTGGAAAAAATCATCGATCCCACTATACAGAAACTTGTCAGGGAAAGGATAGAGTCCAAAGGGGGTATAAAGCAGGCATTCAGGGATTATCTGAATGACCCTATATGGCAGAACACAGAAAAGGGTATAATGCTGAAACATGTTACAGTATTTGACGATGGAAACCTTGAGTCGGTGAGGAATGGTTATGTATACACGAAGGGTAACCACCACGCCCTGATATATTCGGATGCAAATGGGAGGTATTTTGATCACATAGTATCTTTTTGGGAGGCAGTCTCAAACTGTCTGGTTAATCTGGATACCAATGGATCTATATACCCGGTGATAGATCGCAGGGATAAGGGAAATCACAAGTTCGTTTTTTCCATGCAGATTAATGATCTGTTTGTTTTTGATGTTAATCCTGAAGAGGTCAACTTCTTTGATCCGGTAAACAAACCCCTGTTGGCTAAAAATTTATATAGAGTTCAGGCGATGTCAAAAGGTGATTATTTGTTCAGGCACCAGTATGAGGCTACAGTACAAAAGAAGTATGATTTTACCTACAAAAGAATTACGTCAATGGATAAGTTAAAGGGCGCTGTTAAGATCAGAATAAATCATCTCGGTGACATCATAAAAATTGGGGAATGATTAAACGCACACTCTATTTTGGAAATCCATGCAAACTTTCACTAAAAGAAGGTCAGTTGCACATTGAATATACCGGAGGCGAGCCGTCAAAATCTGTTCCTGTTGAAGATACAGGAGTAATTGTGATTGATAATTCTCAGGTTGTCTTAACAGCTGCGCTCATGATGGCTCTAATGGAGAACAATGCGGCAGTGTTAATCTGTAATTCAAAACACCTTCCAGATGCACTGCTTTTAAGAATGCA
>WXFE01000233.1 GCA_009881065.1 Bacteroidales bacterium
GCTGTTAATGTCTGACAGCTTCAGAGATCGAAGCACTTCCAAAACTTGCCATCTCATTCATAAACGAAACGGCCGATTGCAACAGCGGGTAGGCTATTGCAGCACCGGTTCCTTCTCCAAGCCTCAGGTTGAGCCTGAGAAGGGGGTCTCCCTTAAGAAACCCGATCATCGCATTGTGGCCCGTTTCATCCGAGAGATGGCTGAAGATGGTATTATCCATGATGTCAGGCTGCATTGCATGTGCTGCCAGGAAGGCAGAGGTGACTATATAGCCGTCAGCAATTATCAGCATGTTTTGCTTTTTTGCTTCAAGCACTGCACCGCAAATCATTGCAATCTCAAACCCGCCGAATGTTGCAAGAATCTCCTCCGGTGAACCGGGAGAATATTTGCTGTTTACAATCTTAAGTATCCGTTTTTTGTGTCTTAATCCTTCATCACTCATTCCTGCTCCCCGTCCTATGCAGCGTGACAGCGGGAAGCCGGTGTAGCGGTGATGAAGGAGAGATGCTGATGAGCTGTTCCCTATCCCCATCTCTCCGAAGCCTATGATATTGCAACCGCCGGCTGCTTCTCTCCTTACCATCTCCCGGCCTGATTCTATAGCTCTCCTGCATTCTTCAAGACTCATTGCCGGTTCATTGAGCATATTCTTTGTACCCCCGGCTATCCTTGCATCAATCAGACCGGGTAAACCTGCAGAAAGGCCTGCAACACCGGCATCAACCACTCTCAGGGCTATGTTATGCTGCCTGGTAAAGACATTGATCGCCGCCCCGCCATTGAGAATATTGATCACCATCTGCTTCGTGACTTCGCCGGGATAAGCAC
>WXFE01000234.1 GCA_009881065.1 Bacteroidales bacterium
ACAGACACTTGATTAACCCTCCAATCATCACCAAAATCAAGAAGTAAATCGAAAAACTGCTCTGAAAACATCATAAACCATCTTTTTTGCCAAAGATCTCAAATTCCATTAAATTCGCAGTAGAACCGCTGTTAGAGGCAATGGTGTAGATAATACTTTTGTATCAACACCAACATACATTAAAATTGTCACACGGACCCTTTCATGGTAAAGAAATGAGGAAAAGAATATCTTTAATATTTGTCGTACTAATGGTTTTAGTACTAATATCTTGCTCCACAAACGAAAGAATGTTATTTAACAAAACGTTTATCGCAAAACAGAATCTTTCATATGTACCTATTAATGAATTGATCAAGAATGGACCAAAATATGATGGAAAATTAGTTTTGGTTTTTGGTTATATTTATTTAGGGTATGGTGTATCTAGTGTACACTATATGGAATTTGATAAAAAACAAGTAGGAGATATTAAGCCGGGAATATGTGTCAATCTAACTGACCTTCAGGATATTAATGGAGTGCCCCTATCTGAGTCAAACTATTCAAACTTAAAAGGTAAAAAAGTTAAATTAATAGGATATTATAATTATTGGGATGAATCTCGTTTTTTAGGTGAATGTAAAGGTGAACTCTCCGGTATAATATACCTAAGCATCATTGATTAGTTGCTATGTCACTTCCAAGGGCAGACTGGAAGGAACTATTACAAAATAGCAGCACCACAAAACCCGGCAAGTCTGGTTTTTTTGGGTAGTGTTCCAATTAGTGTGTCCGGGGTGGCAGGTTTTCATCGAAGTTTTACAGGATCGGTTTTTGTTTTATAGCGCTGCGATATTCTTAAGCTTCACGCTTTTAATCAGCCCATCAATGGCATAAAGGATGTGATTTTTATCTTCCTTTTCCATCTTTGCTATATCGTTTAAACGCTTTAGCTTGTCCGGATCCCCGGGAGCCGTCATGAAGCGGGCGGACATTATCTATTACGCCTGCCAGGTGATAGAGTTTCAAGAGTACCTGCAGAAGATAAGACCGGAGATACGCGGTTCAGTTAAAAAGAAAAATCTCACTCCCGGACGAAAGGCAGAGAACCCGGACATGGAGAAATTAAGCCATCAGCTATTTATCAGCATGAACGGATCCTCGGAGATGAAGAACAGTCCCATGCACCTTGTGCGGGCACTGAGGCAGATAAACCCGAAGGTCCGCAGTTGCAGGTATATCTGTCAGAGCGTGATCACTCTGTGGCCAGGCCTATAATGTGACACTATGTTAAATAGCCCGTGCAGCCCACCCTCCCGCCCGCTTCAGTCTGTATCTAAGCCAAAGTTAAGCCGCAGTGTAAAGTTCTGTTACAGAAGAAACCGTTTACAACTTTGTAATGTATGTCCGTCAAAGATACAATATTCCTATACCGGATACTCAGCGGGAGTATTGTATTGTAGAGGAGCTTTCCCGGGGTAAGCAGGTGCAGGTTGACTTCGGAGAATACAACATGCGGGATGGTCAATGCAAGTGTCATGGCAGCGCCCCATTACATCTGACGCGTAGTGGCTACAGCATTGCGCCTTGACAGGGTCAGCCACATCTGACCCATAGCGGTTATTACTGCATGGCGTCAGGACATCGTCCTGTTACGTCTGACACATAGCGGCACAGCACTGTGTCAACAGAGTACCCTGCCACACCTGATGAATAGCGGTTATAGCATTAGGTCAGGACAGGGCCCCGCTATATCTGACACACAGCGGCTACAGCAGCGCAAACAGGCGCCAGGCTTGCGAACATACATTTTCCCCGAAGGGGATTCAGATTAGTAATGCTATATTTGTCAAACCACATCTCTGACCTATGACTCCTGACAACCCGCTCCTCCAGGACTGGCCGACCCTCTTCGGCATCCCTCCCTTTAACCTCATCAGACCGGAACATTTCAAACCTGCAGTTGAAGAAGCAATCTCAATTGCCGGAAAGGAGA
>WXFE01000235.1 GCA_009881065.1 Bacteroidales bacterium
ATATTCAGTATCTCCACGGATTCATCCCTGCTCAGATACTTGCGCAGTTTGGTGATGTAAACATCCATACTCCGCGCATTGAAATAGTTGTCATCAATCCAGATGGACTTGAGTGCGAAATTACGTTCAAGCACCTCATTACGGTAGCGGCAGAGCAGCTCCAGGAGCTCAGACTCCTTGGTGGTGAGCTTGTGCGACTGATCATTGAAAATCAGCAACTGTTTCGTCACGTCAAAGGTGAATTTCCCGATGGTGTATGATGATGCAGGAGGTTCGGTCATTTTTCCTGCGGCACGCCGCAGTATGGCCTCAATACGGTACAGCAGCTCTTCCATTGAAAATGGTTTGGTCAGGTAGTCATCAGCACCTGACTTGAATCCTTCAATCACATCTTCCTTAAGATTCTTGGCGGTAAGGAAGATTATCGGGATGTGAGGGTCAAGCGCCCTGATTTTCTTCGCCAGCGTGAATCCATCGAGTTCCGGCATCATAACATCAAGGATGCAGAGCTGGTATCTCTCTTTCCTGTATATCTGCATGGCCTGTGCACCGTCGGTGACCAGTGTTGTGTCGTACTCCCTTGCAATGAGGTAGTTCTTCAGCAACTGCCCGAGGTTGGGATCATCTTCTGCCAGTAATATGCTGATTTTCTTCATTTTGGCGGTTCTTTTAAAAGATGAATGATAATCCTGGTTCCTTTTGCGGTCTGGCTCTCCACTTTGATGGTGCCGTAATGCTCTTCAATGATCTTCTTCACATAGCTGAGTCCAAGGCCAAATCCTTTGATATTATGTGTATTTCCCGCAGGAACGCGGTAAAACTTTTCGAAGACATGTTTCAGGTGCTCCCGCGGGATGCCAATTCCGTTGTCTGATACGGTAATGATGATGCCCCTGTTCCATGTTGCAGTTGTGATGGTTATTTCAGGTGTGTCGAGGGTGTACTTGAGGGCATTGTCAATGAGGTTGAGCATCACATTGAAGATGTTGGCCTCATCAATTGCCACAACCGGGTCAGAGGCGTCAAGGAAGGTTGAGATGGTTCCTCCGCGTCCGTTTACCTGGAGTTTGAAGGCATCAACTGACCGTAAGATGAGTGCATGAATGTCAACAGGCTGTTTGTTGAGCTTCAGTTTGGCTTTTTCAAAGATTGCCGTATGCAGCACCCTTTCAACCAGCACTTTCAGCCTGTTGCTCTCTTCCCTGATCACCGTGGCTATGCTGCCAATATTTCGCGAGCTCTCAGGAATGGAGGGGTCGTCAAGCATCTGCGATGCCAGTGATATGGTAGCTATCGGCGTTTTAAGCTCATGAGTCATGTTGTTGATGAAGTCGCTCCGTATCTCTGACAGCCTCTTCTGGCGGAAGATGACGATGAAGGTTCCTGTAGCCAGCAGTGTCAGCAGCAGGACTATCAGCATTGATGAGCTTGCCATGAATGCGATCTGGCTGAACTTATACTCTTCCTCCTCGGGAAAATAGATCGTAAGGATATTGTTCCCGGGCACCGGGTCATTCGGGAAGAGCTGGCGGAGGTACTTGTTTGCCCCGCTGCTTCCCTGAAAGTTTGGTGTTATATAAATTAAATCGCCATAGGCGCCCCGCACCGAACACTCATATTCAAGATGGATACCCACTGCGTCAAGTGATCTCCTTATCAGGCTGTTCAGCTCATCTGCCGTGAAACGGTCACGCAGGGGAGGAGTCTCATGAAGTATTTTGCTCACAATTTTTTCAATGGAGATGATCTTGCTGGTCATCCTGCTGGTTGCGCCGGCTGTGAGAATCTGCCCGTCAGGCTCAGCGCTTTCAAAGTATGATTCAACTTCCAGACTGTCAGAATCGAGCAGGTATGTATAACCGGCCCTGCTGATAATTACTGACCTGACACCGGGGTCGAAACCGTATTTTTCAAGAAGCTTTTCTTCGGCTGATTTCTGCTCTGACTGGTCTGAAGTTTCATCGGTCTCCTGTGGAGTCGGTTCGGGGTTGATATCGCTCATTATGCGCTTGTATGTTTCAGCCTTCTCCAGCTCTGATACTACCTCTTTAAGGGCTTCATTCACTCCAAACCTGAATTGCTGATCCTCTGCGCTAACTACATTGTTGATCCATCTGACCTGGATTATTACCAGGGCAGATATGGCCAGGAAAAAGAATATGGCCAGGAGAACAATGTATGAACGTTTCATGGTTAACAAAATTAATCTGTTAAATCTTTAATAGATACACTTAATCTTCTATAACAGGTATAGAGGCAAGGTAAAAAAAACAAAGTATTAAAAAAATGTTAAAGATCAATTCATTAACATATCCTTAAGAAAATATCCGGAAAAAGGTTCTGATATTTGCATCAGTTATGGCACGATAATTGTGATAGTATAAGTGGAGTTTTTTCATAGGTTAGGTTAGTTTTAGGGTTAACACTGAAGAGGAGGCGAGAAATTGTCTCCTCTTTCTCTTTTACAGCGCCAGGAGTGAGAGGTTCTGGTCACTGTTGTGGCGGCTGTCAAAAATGAACACTGCGGTTATTTCGGGGATAAGCCTCAGTGAAGCGGCAAGCTCTTCAGCTTCCTTTTTCCCCTGAACGCCGCCAGGCACCAGCAGGTAATCGATGTTTTTCAGTTTGCGCAGCAGGACATTTACCCCGCTTCGGTTTGATACGAGTGAAAATGCACGGTTTTCAGGTGAGAAACGTGAGAACTGCTGTGTTCCTGCCTGACCGGCAACGGTTATATCTTCATTGCATTTTCTCAGGTCAGTTCCCAGATGTCTGTTTATCATCACTGAAAGACGGTAATCGGGCTCAGCTGACACCACTCCCAGAAAAAAGAATGGCTGTGGTTCGCCTGTTCCGATAGTATGCCTGGTGATCTTCTTTTCCCTGCTCATCCTTTTAACAGACCCAGTTTATTGAGGGCAGCCATCGACGCAACCTGCTCAGCATCCTTCTTCGTTGACCCTTCGCCCTGCGAAATCACCTTATTGCTGATCTCGAGTGTCACGGTGAAGATGGGGTGACCGTTGCTGCCTGATT
>WXFE01000236.1 GCA_009881065.1 Bacteroidales bacterium
ATAGAGAGGACCTGGAATTTGCGATGTCTGATTGAATCGCAAATCGCAAATCACGAAACCTTTTTAATAATCTCCATCCCCCGCTCAATTGCCTTCTCATTCATGGGGATGAGATGGTGGTAGCGCTCGGGAAGTGATTTTTTCAATCCTTTGAGGACAAATTCGGTTTTCAGGATCGGTTTCACCTTCATGAACCCGCCAAGGACAAACATATTAAACACCCTCTGCATGTCCATCTTAGAAGCCTCTTCTGCTGCGTCTATCCGGTACACGCTTATATCCTTTCTTTCAGGATGCCTCGTAATACCGTTACCATCATAAATGAGAACTCCCCCCGGCTTGACCGACTTCTCGAACTTGTCAAGGCTTTGCTGGTTCAGAATGATGGCCGTATCAAAGCTCCTTAGAATGGGTGAACTGATTCGTTCATCACTGAGAATTACGTTGACGTTGGCAGTGCCGCCCCTCATCTCGGGGCCGTAGGAGGGCATCCAGCTCACTTCCATGTCCTGCATCATGCCGGAATAGGCCATTATCTTACCCATTGAGAGTACTCCCTGTCCGCCAAAACCTGCTATTATTATTTCTTCTGTCATGCTCTGTAGTAATATTGATTCATTAAACTCAATTTCCGGTGCAAAGCGAAATATGCTTCAACCAGGACCAGGCTCCTATTCTTCAGGTGCCTTTAAATCACCCAGGGGATAGAACGGGAACATATTCTCTTCCAGCCACTTGTTTGACTCCACAGGTGTCATCTTCCATCCTGAGGGGCAGTTTGACACAACCTCTATGAAACATGTTCCCCTGTTTTCATTCTGGTACTGTACTGCCTTTTTCAGCGCTCTCTTGAACTTGCGTACTCCGACGGCTGTATTGACACTCTGGCGGGTCACATAGCAGGTGCCTGGCAGCATGGCCACGATATCAGCCATCTTGATGGGTGCACCCATTAATGAAACGTCGCGCCCGTAGGGTGATGTTGACGATTTCATTCCCGGCAGTGTTGTGGGAGCCATCTGGCCTCCGGTCATGCCGTAGATACCGTTGTTGATAAAGATGATCAGTATG
>WXFE01000237.1 GCA_009881065.1 Bacteroidales bacterium
CCGGTAACAGATGTCTCTTCCATGCGTGACCGAAAGGGTCATCCATCTCACGATATAATGTATTCCTTCCCGCGTATGGTTATCTTTTTCCTGAGCCCCTTGACTGTTGCAAACCGGAAATGCCTGCAATTGTATTCGACCACTGCCTGATCATCTTCCAGAAATATTTTTACCTCGGTGCCGGGATCATTGAAGACCAGGGCATCAGCCATCAGGAAAGCCTTTTCGGTGCCGTCACCCCTCCTGAAATTCCACACCTCGTCAGGCTGTGCCACTCTCCCCGGGCCGTATATCGATTCGTTGGTCAGTTCATTGATGAGTGAATATATCTCTTCGGCATTTCGTCCTCCCAGATCTGCATGGCATACCGGGTTTCTCTCAATGGCAGCCTTTACAAACGGTCTCCAGTCAGTGAGTGCCATATCCCTGTAGACATAAAGCGTCAGCAGCGCCATCTCGGATACTCCGGCAAGACTCCTGATCTTGCTGATTATCTCGTCACGACTATCAGTTACTGATATCTGCGGATGGATCTCCGGCTCAAATTCCCTGTCAGCCGAGGGGAGCCTCGGTTCGGTTATGATGAACTCCCTGATGTCAGCAAACATCTTCCTTACACAATCAGTATGCCTGGTTGGGAAACTCTCTGTGAACTCAGTCTCAATGACCTTCAGGTCAGAGTCACTGTGCCGTTTTATGAATGCCTCTACTTCATTCAGAATAATCTTGCCGGGAACCGGGTCATACTGGAACTCCTCACTGTCTACTTCGGCAAGCAGCCTGCCACGGGTCTCCTCGTTCATGCTTACTTTCAGCGAGTGCTCATACTCGAACAGTTTTTCAAGGGTGATGTAATGGCTCGTACCCGCCCGGAGGTAATGATACTGGAAGAGGCATTTGTACTCTGACTTGAATCTGAGGAAGTTGATAAAGATGGCAGGGGTAAGGGGCGACTTTACGAAGCTGGTCAGCTTTCTGGCGAAGGTGTCATATGCATCCCTGTCGATGGTTGCCCTCTTGTACACGGTATGGATATGGCCGGTGATATGAGAAACTATTATCACCTTTTCATTTTCCAGGGCTCTTCTGGCCTTTTCTGACAGTGAGGTGCCGTTGAACCACATGTTTTTGGTCATAATCCTCCTGTTGTTTGTCAGCAGCCCCTCCTTCTCATTGATGAAATTCTGCGAGTGAAGCGGCGTGGCCATTATGAATATCTTTTCAAGGGGAACTTCGCCTACAATGAACATGGCTGCGGCATAGAGCGCAGCCAGGCTTACACACTCGCCGGCGCCAGTGGTGTAGTGCTCACGATGCCTGAATGCTGCCATTGCCTCAACTGTTTCAGTCTTCCAGTAGGGTATGACAGATGATTTGTACTTGTCGAGCCCGAAATGGCGACGGATGTCAATACTGAAATAATATTTGTCACCTTCGTAACCGAAAAGTGCATTTGATTGCTTAAGCAGTTTGGTATCAAAGAAATCACTGAAACGCTCCAGTTCTGTTTCCTTGTCTGTCAGGCCCCAGGTCTCGAGATCAAGGTTGAAAATGTAATTGTCAATGATGTACTGTTTGATCCTGTTGGCCTTACTGATGAAGTTCTTGCGGTGCATATCCCTGAACCACGGGTCATTGCGCCACTTCCATATTTCCGGTGACATTATATTGGCCAGAACCAGGGGGTAAAACAATTCAGGGAAAATAAAAATCTCCATGTCGGAGAGGGTATAGGCAGAAGAGTACTTTTCGAGGGTTTTCTTGTCCGAAAAGTCAGGAGATAAAGTAGCAGGCATTTCAGTTTTTTATCTAAACAAGCAGGCAGGATTATTGTTTACTCAGAATATCTCGATGGCAGAAAAGAAGAAGGAGGCTTCCCGGAGTGCATTCTCCGGGGAGTCGGAGCCATGAACAGCGTTCATCCTGACATTTGTGCCGAAGTCTGCCCGGATGGTTCCGGGGAGCGCCCTAACCGGGTCAGTGGCACCTATCAGCCTGCGAAACTCTTCAACCGCATCAGGATGCCTGAGTACCATCACCAGGGCCGGTCCTGATGACATGAACTCAACCAGCTCCGGATAAAAGGACCTCTCGCGGTGAACCTCATAAAAACTTTCTGCCTGCGCCCTGGTCATGTGCAGCATCTTAAGCGCAGCAATCCTGAATCCTGCCTTGTTAATACGTGAAATAATGCTTCCCGCGTTGCCGCTTCCAAGCGCATCGGGCTTGATGATTGAAAACGTAATATCGTTGCTCATAACTCTATTTTTCTTCTTACCTTTGTCGCCTTAAAAG
>WXFE01000238.1 GCA_009881065.1 Bacteroidales bacterium
AGGTTCATTTCTTCAGACAGTTAATTTGATTCCCGGTCAAAATTAGCTAATTTTCGGTGACATTCCTTTTTACCGCCAGTGATGTCTGAATTGCTTGACAGTGAGATTAAATTCCTTCCCGGAGTGGGCCCCAAACGAGCCGAACTGCTTGGGGCGGAGGCAGACATACACACATTCCGCGACCTGATCTATTACTTTCCTTACAGGTACATCGATAAAACCCGTATCTACAAGGTCAGGGAGCTTGACACCGACATGCAGTACGTGCAGGTGAAGGGTAAGATTCTCAGGTTCACCGCCGAGGGGGTCGGAAAAGGCAGAAGGCTTACAGCAGACTTCTGCGATGAGACCGGCATCGTAAAGCTTGTCTGGTTCAAAGGACACAAATGGGTTCTCAACTCATACAAACCCGGGAAGGAGTACATCATCTTCGGCAAGCCCACCATCTTCAGCGGTGCATTCAACATTGTACATCCGGAAATTGAAGAGGCCGGGAAGCGTGAAACAGGTGTTTCCTCTGCACTTGAAGCACAGTACAACACCTCGGAGAAGATGAAGAGTCACTTCTTGCATTCAAAGGCAATCAGGAAGCTCATGTCAAAGGCATTTTCAATGCCGGGGCTCCGTTTCACTGAGACTCTCCCCTCGTCGGTCACTGAACCGATGAAGCTGATGAGCCTCTCTGATGCTCTTTTCAGAATCCACTTCCCCGATACGAACAATGACATAGACAATGCCCGTTTCAGGCTGAAATTCGAGGAACTGTTCTACATCCAGCTTAACCTGCTGAGATACAAGAATAACCGAACGAAGAGCACACACGGGTTCCTCTTCCCGGTAGTAGGTGAAAGGCTCAATTCATTTTACGCCAACAACCTTCCCTTTGAACTCACCGGGGCACAGAAGCGGGTGGTGCGTGAGATCCGTGCCGATCTGGGCAGCGGCAGGCAGATGAACCGGCTCCTTCAGGGTGATGTGGGCAGCGGAAAAACGATGGTTGCACTTATGAGCATGCTGATAGCTGCCGACAACGGATTTCAGAGCTGTCTGATGGCCCCCACGGAAGTTCTTGCCATTCAACACTTTAACTCCATAAGCAAATTCGTCAAAGGAATCGATGCAAAGGTGGCGCTCCTGACAGGATCGACAAAGAAAAGTGAGCGGACAAGGCTGGAACAGGGGCTGCTTGACGGTTCAATTGACATATTGATCGGGACACACGCGCTGATTGAGGAAAACGTGCAGTATAAGAATCTGGGTCTGGTTATTATTGACGAGCAGCATCGTTTCGGTGTCGCGCAGCGCGCGAAGCTATGGCAGAAGAGCGATTATCCGCCGCATGTGCTTGTGATGACTGCCACGCCTATTCCCCGCACGCTTGCCATGACCCTTTACGGTGACCTCGATGTCTCTGTGATTGACGAGATGCCGCCAGGGCGAAAGCCTGTAAAGACAATGACATTCACCGATGCCGAGCGCGAAAAGGTTTTCGGGTTCATGCGGAGGCAGATTGAGGACGGGCGTCAGATTTACGTTGTTTATCCGCTGATAAAGGAGTCGGAATCACTCTCTTACAAGGATCTCGAAGATGGTCTGGAGAGCATAGCCCGTGCCTTCCCGCCGCCGCAGTACTGCATCAGTGTTGTTCACGGGCGGATGAGTCCGAAGGACAAGGAGATCTCGATGAATTTGTTTCGCAGGGGTCAGGCGCATATTATGGTTGCAACAACCGTGATTGAGGTGGGTGTTGACGTGCCCAATGCCAGTGTGATGGTTATTGAGAGCGCGGAGCGTTTCGGCCTCTCGCAGCTGCATCAGTTGCGCGGGAGGGTGGGCCGTGGCGCAGACCAGTCGTATTGCATACTGATGACCTCGCACAAGCTCTCAGCAGATGCTGCGGAGCGCGTCAATACGATGATTGCCACAACTGACGGTTTTGAGATCGCGGAAGCTGATCTGCGAATGCGGGGGCCGGGTGACCTGGAGGGGACGCAGCAGAGCGGAATGGCATTTGACCTGAAGATATCTGACCTGGGGAAGGACGGGCAGATACTCAACCTGGCGCGATCGCGTGCCACGGAGATCCTGTCTGATGACCCGGAACTGTCAAATCCGGCGAACAGAATCCTGAAAGTCAACCTGAAAAGGTTATTCGGAAAGAAGTACTCGTGGAGTGAGATCAGCTGA
>WXFE01000239.1 GCA_009881065.1 Bacteroidales bacterium
TGGCTCAGACACTTCTGTTCCTGACCATGTAAGGAACAGCTTCCCTTTTTTTGGTAAAACTTTTACGGCGTTATACCTTTGCCCGGTTTTAAAGAGTGAACAGATGGTAATGCGTACAATTATTGACAATGTCAGGACTTATGTTCTGATGGCTTTGGGCCTGCTGATATTTTCACTGGCATGGACTGCCTTCCTGCTGCCTCACCAGATAACCGGCAGCGGCATCTCGGGACTTTCTGCCATCATCTTCTATGCAACCGGCATACCGATGGGCTACAGCTACTTCACCATAAACGTGATACTGATATTTGTAGGACTGAAGGTGCTGGGTGCGGGCTTTGGCATCAAATCAGTATATGGTATACTGCTGGGTGCAGTGCTTCTGTCGGTTCTGCAACCGCTTATTCCGGGCCCCGTGGTGCAGGAGAAGTTCTTGTCTGCCCTGATAGGGGGAGGTTTATGCGGAGTGGGATTGGCAATGGTATTCTCCCAGGGGGGGAGCACGGGCGGAACAGACATTATTGCCATGGTTGTGACCAAATACCGTAATATCAGCCTGGGAAGGGTTATACTCTACTGTGACGTGATAATAATAAGTTCCTCATATCTGATACTCACTGACCTGGAGCCGGCACAAAGGGTTGAAACCATGGTTTACGGGTTTGTTACGATGGCGGTACAGGCTTATACTATTGATACGGTACTCTCGGGTAACCGGCAGTCGGTACAGGTATTTATCTTCTCCAGGCATTTCGAACAGATTGCAGACCAGATAACCGGCAAGCTTCACCGGGGTGCTACCGTTATTGACAGCACCGGATGGTACAGCAAGGAGAGCCAGAAGGTAATAATCACTCTTGTAAGGAAGAATGAGACAGGTGATCTTTACCGTATCATCAAGAGTATTGACAAAAAGGCATTCATCACCGTTGCAAACGTCATGAGCGTTTTCGGCAAGGGGTTCGATGAGTTGAAGAGGTGACAGTCCTTCCGTAGCAAAAGAAGCCTAAGACACACTGATTGGAATACTGCATTTTTTTCCCGGGATAGCCGGAAGAAATAATAAATATATTTGATAACATGTTAATAACTTTGTCTATATTTGATAGAAATACTTATTAGTAACGCAATTATTCAACTCGACTTAAGCCATCAAAGCAATGGATACCAATAGTATAGTTAGTAAAAACATCAGGGATTTGCGTGTTAAATTTGGTTATACTCAGGCTTTTATTGCTGATTATCTTAACTTAACTGCTGCTGCTGTTAATCAATACGAAAAGGATGCACGAACAATTCCTACTTCAGTTATCGAGAAACTGGCGATCCTATTTGACGTTGAGGAATACGATTTATACGAAGAGAATCCTGAAAAACGTCAACTGACCTCATCATTTGCCTTTAGAGCCGGAGAAATATCTGCACAGGATATGCAGAGTGTAAGTAAGTTTAAAAAGATAATTCTCAATTATCTTAACATGTCTTCAGCCAGGGCAAATGGATAGTCAGTTTATTAATCTGGAGTTGCTTGCCAATGATTTCAGGCAGCAGAACGGCTTAAACCTGACTGAGGCTATTCGTATTAAGAGCTTATTACAGAAATTAAATATACTAACGGTATATCTTCCCCTTAGTAATGATTTCTCAGGGATGGCTGTGAAACTTGTATCCAACGAAAATACAAAGCGTTTTCTTTTGATAAACTGCAATCATACAATTGGGCGACAGCATTTTACGATATGCCATGAATTGTATCATCTATATTACCAGATTGACTTCAAGTCAGAAAAAAGCAACGCAGGTACTTTTAATAAATCCGGTAATCCGGAGGAATATAAAGCTGATATATTCGCCTCCTTTTTGCTTCTGCCTACAAATGGAGTTCTGCAGCTTATTCCTGAAAAAGAGAGAGTAAAAAACAAGATTACTTTAAAAACTATTCTGGCAATTGAACATTATTACTCCTGCTCAAGAAATGCTTTGCTTAACCGACTTTATAACATGAAGTTAATTGACCGGGGGAAAATTGATGAAAATAATAAGGATATTATTAAGAATGCTACTCTTTACGGATACAATACCGATTTATATCAACCTGGAAATGAAGGTATGATTATTGGGGATTATGGAAGCCTCGCACGAGAATTATTTGACCTGGGAATAATATCCGAGAGTTCATATTTTACTCTTCTTGAAGACATTGGCATTGACTTATCTCAACTTGATCATTTAAATACCAATGAGCAAGTCTGCTAAAATAGTATTGCTCGATGCAGATATTATCTCACATTTCATTACCTGTAAGGAGATCTTGTTTTTACATAAAATCCTGAATCCACATCCAATTGCCATATTAGACAATGTTTACAAAGAAGTCGCGCGTATCTCATCCCGGAAAATTATCCTTGATAATTTACTGAAATCAATACGAGAAGTAAGTATAATGGAATTCCCCGTAAGCAACATTGAGATAAAGAAGGAATTTGCATTAATCAAAAAGAATAATCCTTTAATAGGAGATGGTGAGAGAGCATGCATGGCGGTAGCAAAATATAACAGGAATATCATAGCAAGCAGTAATTTTCGGGATATTGCTCAATATTGCCAGGCTAATAATATTCCATTTCTTGGTACTTTGGATATTTTGGCAATTGCTTTGCAAAAAGGCATTTTTGATTCAGCCAGATGCAATGCGTTTATTTCTACAGCAAGGATAGTGAATAAAGCAAAATTTCCTTCCTACGTAAAGGTAATAAGCGATTACAAAGTGCCTGATCTGAGTTTTTTAGTTGTGCAACTTTTTTTCTGTAAAATCATAAAGCCACGGTTATTGTTTTCTGTGTCATAATGTTTGGTTCACCAGCAGGAGCGCGCTCCTGCTGGTGAAGCCGTTTTTTAAGTTCAAATTCTTTCAATAAATCCATATTGAGGTATGCTCTTCCACTGATCCAGTCCTCATGCCATTCCTTGAGCAACGCAGTGAAGAGCCGTCTGCAACTGAGCGGATTGGGGAATATCCTCACTACCCTGCTTCTTCTTTTAAGCTCCTGGTTTATCCTTTCGATCATATTTGTTGTCCGGAGTCGTTTATGGTGTTCCACCGGGCATGCGTAGTACACCCCAAGAGTTTCCCAGGCGTGCTCCGATACAAAACCAGCCAGATCAGGGTACTTCTGACGGTAATCATCCGAGAGCTTGTCCAGAACCGTTTTGGCCTCATCATACTCCCGGCAGTCCCATGCCTGCTTTAGCCTGGCATAAAGGTCATCATGCCTGCTTTTGGGAGCACGATCAATCACATTGACCGTAAAATGACGCTGACAACGCTGCCAGATGGCACCGGGATAATGCTTCTTTATCGCATGATGGATCCCCGGATGATCATCGCTGGTAAAAAGCCTTACACCCTGTAAACCCCGGTTCTTTAATCCAACAATAAACCGATCCCAGGAGTCATTGCTCTCCGACCATGAAGTATCAACACCCAGAACATGACGATACCCCTCAGAATCGATCCCCAGGGCTACAAGACAGGCTATATCAATGATCTTTCCATCTACACGGCAGCTCTCATAACGGGCATCTACCACAACGTAAGGATACTCCCTGGTGAAAGATCTTTCTCTCCAGCAGTCCAGCTCATCATCAAGAGTGGATGCAAACCGGCTGATTGATGCAGATGAAAACTCTTTACCCATCAAGCTCTCAGTTACTGCCTTCATCTTTCTGGTCGATACACCCTGCAAATATGCTTCGGCCAGGGCAAGAACCAACGCCTTCTCACTGCGCTGATAACGCTCCAGAATCGAAGGATAGAATGCTCCGTCACGGGTCTGAGGTACCTGCAGAACCAGTGGACCAACACGCGTATACAGAGTCCTGGATTTATAGCCGTTCCTGTAGCTCCGGCGCTCATCTCCGCGCTCATAGCTGCCTACACCTATATGTTCATCTCGCTCCAGCTCCATCAGGCTTTGTATGCCAAGTCTTAATATCTCACTTATCAGGTCCTCTCCCTGATAATATATCAACTGCGAAAGCAGGTCATCTGAGTTTTTCTTCGTAATTTGCTCACGTTCTTCGAAAGTCATGGTTGTAAGTTTTTTGATTAGTACTATTAAACTATTATCAACCGTGACTTTCTTTTGTCTATTGCACCTCTATACCAATTTTACAGAAACAAATTTACATAGCGAGTTTTTTGACAGGAGTTTAAAAGTTCTTGTTATAATTGATGAGTTCATAATGATGAACTT
>WXFE01000240.1 GCA_009881065.1 Bacteroidales bacterium
ATTTTTCAGAAACCATTTATGGCTGTTGCCGGTTGGCGCAATTACATCGTCGGTTGTACTGACCGGGCAAGGTTTATCTTGCCTGGGTGAACTGTCCCTTTGTTACCCAGTTAATCACCTCGTCAGAGAGAGGTTTGACTGCAGATTTGAAGAAGCCCACAAGGTTACCGTTCTCATCTATGATATACTTCTGGAAGTTCCATGACACTTCCGAGTCAAGCACACCGTTTGCGCTTTTACTGGTGAGCCATCTGTACAGGGGGTGCATGTCATTGCCCTTGACGGAAATCTTTGCCATCATCGGGAAGGTCACCCCGTATCTGCTGTTGCAGAACTCCTTAATCTCCTTGTTGTTCAAAGGCTCCTGATCCATGAAGTTATTAGCCGGGAATCCGATTATGACCAGCTTTTGCCTGTATGCCTTGTTAAGCAGTTCGAGGTCTTTGTACTGGGGAGTATAGCGGCATTGTGAAGCGGTATTCACTATCATCACCTTCTTGCCTTTCAGATCAGCCATACTATACTGTTGTCCGTCGATGGACTCTACTGTAAAGTCGTAGAACGATTTCTGTGACAGGGCGGGCACCAGTATAAGTGCCATCAGGGCTGCTATGGAAAAGAGTCTTTTTTTCATTTTTTCAGTCGTTTAATTCAGTAATAACAAACCTGGTGCCAAAAGGTTTTCATGCCAGTAATAATACTATCCGGCACACCGAAATTACAGAAATCTTTCTATTTTTGCATCGCCTTTTCGGGGTATAGCGCAGTCCGGTTAGCGCATCTGGTTTGGGACCAGAGGGCCGCAGGTTCGAATCCTGCTACCCCGACGATAAATATCAAGGAGTTAGGACTAATCTAACTCCTTTTTCATTAAGGCATTTTCACACAATTTGCACACAACAAGGCAGTGTTCCAATCAGTGTGTCTGGGGTGGCAGGTTTTCATCAGAGTTTTACATCTTAAAACTACACTTTTCTACTCAATTTTTCAGCAGCTTATTCACGGCCGCCCTTATCCTTTCATCAGTAGCCCCCTCAGCATATCCTCTGATTATTTCCCTGATAATCCTCGTCTGGTCAAGAATGAAAAATACCGGAAATGACTCGATGGAGTAGTTTTTAAGAACTTCTTTGTCTGCCTGCAGAAATGTATAGTCAAACTTGTTATGGTCCATATAATACCTGAGTGCATTAATGTTTTTGCTTGAGCACTCTATTGCCACAAGTGCGAAATCATCCGGCCCGTACTCCCTGTTTATCTCCTTCAGAAATGGAATTGACGCCTTGCATGGCCCGCAGGTAACACTCGTGAATTGCAACAGAACAACCCTGGAAGTTAAATCTGCCAGCGAGAGTGTCTGATTGTCTGCTGACCGCAATGTCCACTCCGGAGCCTCACTGTTTAAGAGCTCACTCTTCTTTTCATCTGTAGTCTTGTAGCCGTACTGCCTTATCCCATAGTCGGGAGGAAAGAAATCCGCAGCCCTGAAATCTTTGATATCAAGCTTGTTAAACTCCGGATCAAAAGAGGTCCAAACTGAGATATCATGAGACATCTCCCGCCTGATCTTATACGGAAGATCTGTCTCCTTATCTATCCACAACTCATAAACTGAGGTATTATCACCATAATCATACGGAGAAGGCGTCATGCGGAAGGCTTTTCCAAAGAACTCAACCTGTTCTTCCTCATGTATAGTCAGACGAACAAACAGATCCTTATCCTGTTCCTTCATCTCAACGGCGATGCTGTCTCCGGTTGTGAGGGCATAGTTGATTATGCTGGTCACATAGTTATAGAAAGGTGCACTTATTGGCCTGAATGGCAGTGGTTTCACCTTGAAACTGTCAATCATTATACCTTTAACATCGTGATTGAAAGTAGCCCGCATTTGACCATCATAACAAAAAGATGCCTTCGATCCTGTCAACGAATCAAGTATCACAAAGCTTGACCCTATTGTAGTGTCAGACGGATTCCTGTACTCCTTGTAAAATCGCCAGAACACAAAGGAAGCTGC
>WXFE01000241.1 GCA_009881065.1 Bacteroidales bacterium
GGCGACGTTGACTTGCAAAGGTGAATTCCCTGACACTCTGTGGAGTAATGTCCATTCTGCTGCCAGGTTGCCTCATTGACATTCCAGGTGCGTGTTTGACGGAATATGCGTGTCTGACGAAATAAGTCCATCCGGCAGGTGGGATCAACAGATTCTCTGCCGTATTAAGCTGATATAACCTTTGCATCAACATGTTCCAGAACAGGAATTTGTTTTTTCATCAGGCTATGACCTTAAAATAGATAAACACAATCAAGGTTAAAACCTTAAAAAGTTATTAACCGATCAATAAAGTGACAAGTTGGATTTTGACAGGAATTTGACTAAAATTGAGGTGACCGATACCGGGATAAATCCAATACTGTAATAAGGTGTATACAAGAGGAATAGTAAGGAGGCCGGGCAGGAACTTTGCCGGCGGGATAACAACAGCAAAACTGGGTAAGCCGGATTTTGGCAAAGCGCTCGAACAGCATGCCGCATATTGTGAGGCGCTGATTAAGTGCGGTGTGAAACTGACAGTGCTGGAGGCCGATGACAGATACCCGGATGGGTGTTTCGTGGAGGATACGGCTGTTGTCAACAACAGGGTGAAAGTTGTATCACGGCCGGGAGTTCCCACAAGACTAGGGGAGGAGGAGGCTATTGCACAGGTGCTGGCCGGTTATGGGCCAACAGAAGCAATCATAGCGCCCGGCACCATGGAGGGAGGAGATATTCTGCGGGCTGAGAACCATTACTTCATTGGCATCTCCGAAAGAACAAATACCTGGGGCGCCAACCAGCTCTCTGCAATCCTTGCAAAACATGGTTTCACTACCTCGGTTATAAGGGTGGAAGCAGGACTGCATCTGAAATCTGATATCGCATACCTGGGTGACGGGAATTTTATTTCCACCCCGGTATTCTCACATGTGGCTCACCCGGCAAACACAATCATATTGGATCCTGATGAATACTATGCGGCCAATTGCCTGCGGGTCAATGATTATCTCCTGATCGCAAAGGGATTCCCGAAATTGAAGAAAAAGATCCTGGAGCTCGGCTACAACATAATCGAGCTTGACATGTCGGAGTTCCGAAAAATGGATGGCGGTCTTACCTGCCTGTCGCTGCTGTTCTGACAGGTTTCACTTCAACCAATCCGATAAACAGGATGACGTAAATAGGAAATCCATTCAGAAAAGCCATTGTGAGCAGTTCTCTTTGTTGATAACCGTGAACCCGGCCTGAGGATATGCTTTACGCCATGCCACCAGGGTAACTGTTTTCTCGCTGAGAAGAACTTAAGGTTCAGACTATAATGTGACAATTATCCGGTGCAGTTACCAGGCTGCCGATCTCATGCTTAATTTGCTAACTTTGTAATATGATCAGGCAAAGGCTTTTCAAAGGAATACTTCTGGGTTTGACATTCCTGTTTCTTTGCCATGGAATCAGGGGTTATTACCCGCGGTATAACGAGCCGCTCCAGGAAGACATTCCGTTTTCCCGCACGGTAATGGATGTGGGCAACTATCCGGTAGTGCTGATTCTGAACGAGGGAAACAGCAATCCTGCCGATGTCCTCAAACAACCGCCTGCTCCCTGTGACAGACCGCTGGCGCAGGGTATGTCAGACCTGCCGGTCTGGTTCGGGGCTTGCGAGGCAGTAAAAGAGAGTGCCTTCCGGGATTATGCCGGAACGGTTTATATAGATGTTTCTACAACCGACCTGATCTTTCCGTTTCATTATTTCCTGTGAGCCGGCGCCGGCTGTTTTCAACAGCCTGGCAACAATCTGTCATTTAGTTAATTGCTGTTAAGAACCGCTTGCCTGTGGTATTAATGCTGGTTTGTGGTGCTCTGACAGTTATTTGTTTCATTTTTAATTGTATAACAAATGGGAATAATCGGTTACGTAATAGTTTTTGGTTTGGTATTGCTCATACTTTCACCAATCATTGCCGGGCATTTCAAGAATGTACGGAAGGATAAGCTGTTGCTTGCGACGCTGAAGGATTCAGGTTCTGCAAAGGGGCTTTCGCTGACCATGACAGATGCATGGAAGGGTGCCTATGCGATTGGCATTGACCCTGAAAAGCGCCGGCTGATATATCTCAGGAAAGCCGGAGAATCAATACAGGAAGAACTGGAAGATCTGTCAGCGTTAAGCGACTGCAGGGTTGATATCACGTCCAGAACAGAGAAGACTCCTAACGGGAGCATGACTGTAGTAGAAGCAGTCAACCTCATAATTAGATACAGTGATAAAACATTGAGTGATAAGAAGCTGGAGTTTTTCAACAACAAGGTTTTCCATTCACTTGCCGGCGAAAGAACCCTGGCGGAAAAGTGGCAGAAAAAAATTTCCTCCATTTTACAGACAAAAAACAGGTAGAATTTTTGTCTAAATGGTTAGTTTTGCTTCCGGCCGGAGAAAACCCACGAACAACGGGCTCTCCGGCCGGAAGATATTATGTCAGGATGTGTAAAGAATATTGGCGCTAATGGAGATTCAGCTTGAGCTTATACTCCTGGGTCTTTCCGTGCTGTTCCTTGTGAGCATTTATGCAGGGAAGGCAAGCTCCAGATTCGGAGTCCCCGCCCTGCTGCTTTTCCTGTCCGTCGGGATGTTAAGCGGCTCTGACATCCTTGGCATAGAATTCGGGGACATACATATCGCGCAGACCATCGGCACAGTTGCACTCTGTATCATCCTCTTTTCCGGAGGAATGGATACAAGGATGTCAGAGGTACGCCCGATCATTGCCCAGGGGGTTATTCTG
>WXFE01000242.1 GCA_009881065.1 Bacteroidales bacterium
AGAAATGCTGAAAAGCAGGAATGTTTGAGACAGAGGCATAAGGGATGAGTGTTTATGAGAATAGTAACCATCAACAGAAATGCTGAAAAGCAGAAATGCTTGAGTCAGAGGTATAACGAATGAGAATTCTGATGAAGACAGTGACAATTAACTGAAATACTGAAGAATAGAAACGCTTGATACAGAGGAGGAACGGATGAGTATTTTGATGAGAATAGTGACCATTATTACCGGAGCAGCACTGTTCCTTACCCCGGTATTCATCAG
>WXFE01000243.1 GCA_009881065.1 Bacteroidales bacterium
GTATGACGCTTACGTCTGCTTCGGGAAATCCTCGTGAGAAAACTGCTATGGCCCTCCGGTAATCGCCGGCAAGAATCCACCCCTGGCAGGCATCTCTTCTCCTGAGAGCCGGGTGCGGAGACTGACATACCACCTGCCTTTACTTCCGGGCAGCCGGATACATATATTATCGTAAATTTGTGCCCTGATCTATCATTTGCGTAATGCCCACTTTCCTTTTTGACAGCATCGTGTTCGGACCGGTGCACAGCCGCCGGCTGGGCGTCTCCCTCGGGATAAACCTCCTTCCCGTCACACGCAAGGTGTGCTCATATAATTGTATATACTGCGAGTGCGGCTGGACACCGGACAAACCGGACTCAAAGGAAAAGCTCCCGTCGCGCCGCCAAGTCCGTGATGCACTGAGAAAGAAACTTTCCGAAATGAAGGAGCAGGGCAAGGCGCCCGATGTTATCACATATGCCGGAAACGGCGAACCTACACTGCACCCCGACTTCGCCGGGATAATAGATGATTCCCTGGCACTGCGCGATGAGTTCTTCCCCGCGGCAAAGGTGTCAGTGCTCTCCAACGGCTCCATGCTCCACCGGGAAAGCGTTCGCGAAGCACTGAAAAGAGTTGACCAGAACATGCTCAAGCTTGATTCGGTATTTCCTGATACTGTCAGGCAGATTAACCAGCCCCATGTGAAAACTGACCTTGCCAGGTATGAAGAGTATATCAGGGAGCTTGAGGGCAGGTTCATCATCCAGACCCTCTTCGTCAGGGGTGAGTATGAGGGCCGGACGGTTGACAACACCACAGAGGAAGAGATCACTGCATGGCTTGAAGTCATATCGAGGCTCAGGCCTCAACTGGTGATGATATACACCATACACCGTGATACGCCACTGGGCAGCAATCTCAGGAAAGTGCCTGAAAGCGAACTCAATGCCATCGCCCAAAGGGTCAACCGGCTGGGCATCGCCACAAGCGTCTCAGGATAACAGCCATGAACGGGATGAGAGTCCTGATAAGCCCTCTCAGCTGGGGTTTCGGCCATGCCGGAAGGATGATACCTCTGGCACTGGCATTGAAACGAAGAGGCTGTGAGGTGATCTTCGCAGCCGATGCACTCCTGACCAAAATGATCGCACCGGAGCTGCCTGACATCAAAA
>WXFE01000244.1 GCA_009881065.1 Bacteroidales bacterium
CGGCAACAGTTAGCCATGGAATATAATCACCATTAAAATATAAAGGAGAGCCTGCGGGTCGTGGAGACCCACCTCTTACAGGTTTCGAGAAATCAGATATTTTTTTCACATTCCAGTCAACTGGAATTACACCAATTTCTGATTCTTTATATTGAACATCAGTTACTTCCATATTATCGTATTTATCCGGCTTTGAAGTTCTTTTAGTTTTTCTATCAGTTCCTTGAATGGGAGTGCTTCACCGTATATCATATTTTCTTTCATTTCATTATAATCTGCTTCCCAGTCAGGCAACACATTCTCTGGTGGTACAAATGCAATCTTACCGGGACTATGGTTGGCAAAATCAACACCGGAAATCCTGCTGAACTTGCTGCGGTGTGACACTATGGTGTTGTATAAATCCGGATTATTGAGTGAAATACCTGCGTAATCCGTTCGGCTCAGTATTTCAATATCGTATAAGTGTCTGCTCAAACCATCCACACGTCTCTTTCCCTGTGACTTCTGAAACTCTTCGTGTAACAGGAATATCTTCTCTAAAAAAGTACGTTCCGGGTTAACGGTTGGAATGGTAATCGGTTTATCGGTAAATGGCTGACCGGGATAATTTTCAGCGACCATTGTGCCAAAGGTGCGTTCAGTAAACGGTTCTTTCAGTGAACGACTACCTACCTCAACCAATACCCCCGGTTTTAAATATGTGTCTGCTTCAGTTAGTTTTGGGTAATAAACTTCAATTACCATGGGGTCTTGGTCATGGTTTGGTACTTCTCGGTATTTAATCGTCACATCTGTAAAACCAACCTTACCGAACTTCTCCTGTAGTTCTATAGTAAACGTTTCAGTAAGATATTCATACGATTTTCTCCTCAACCTGCGAACATCAGCGTTTTGCAGTTCACCCGAAAAGCCAAGATATTCCCTGTCCAATGCCAAATCAATATCTTCCGAAAATCGTTGAATTAAGTTCCACCCCTTGCTCAGGGAAGTTCCGCCTTTAAAAACGAGTGACCCGGCACAATCCATATTATAGATGACAGCAAGCGTATGCACCACCCACCAGTCCTTTTCCACAGCAAACGGAAGCAAACCACGACTTCTGCCTGTTTCGGTGAATATTCTGAGTTTGGTTTCATCCGGCAGTTTAAACCATTCCTTCAAATGTGAAAAGTCTTGTAAGGGTTGCTGCATCAATCAGGGTTTTAAAAGTTTTCTAATCCAGTCCGGTGCAATCTTCAAATCGTGCTGCAGGTGAAACGGCTTCTCCTGTTTCAACAGTTCCCTGATTCTTCGTAGTTCTTCTTCAGTTACCTTATCCTTGCCTATGGTTTTCAGTGCCTGAATAACCAGTTTGCTTGTATCACCAATGGCAGAGAGGTTTCTGGCACTTGCCCGTTTGAAGGTGATAGTTTGTTTTCCAACCTTAATTTTCCGTGCAGTGCTGTCGGTATAATACACCACATTCATCGGCACTTGGGTAGTAAGTCCCAGTTTATAGAGTGCATAACTGCCGGTAGGTACAATA
>WXFE01000245.1 GCA_009881065.1 Bacteroidales bacterium
GTAAGCCACCCTGACCATTGGGTGCCTCTATGAGGCCGAAAGATACGGAAAGACATTGCGAAGCCCCGTTACTTAATATTTGTGAGCGGGGCTTCGTAATTAGTTAAATTATTGTTAATCAGCGATTAATGACAGGCAACTCACCTCGCCAGGTTCTCAACCGTAAAAACATTGTCAGCAATGGTTGCAGAGGTGTTAACCTGGTCAAATTTGACTCTGGAGCTTCGCCCATTGAGATGGTTTTTGGCTATCATGTCAGTCATCACATAACCCTCTTTGCCGGCTATAGGCTGGGTGGCCAGTATCTCGATTGTTTTGAACAGTTCATTGTCAAAATTATAGAAATCGATCTTCTTTGTAATGAGGCTGCTCATCTCAAGAAAAGTAACCTTTCTTGAATAACCGTATTCGTCAGCTTTGTCGTCAC
>WXFE01000246.1 GCA_009881065.1 Bacteroidales bacterium
GCTTGAGCGTCACGGCAATGTCTACATCGAGGGTATCGCTGTTGGCGGGAATGGTCTCGTCATATTCATTCTTGACATAGCGTCCCGCGAAGGGTCCGTAAGTCTCTTTGTTAACACGTGATGCCACGAAGTCCTGGTCGAGGTCCTCCAGCGGCACCATGCGACCACGGCGGTCGACGAGCGGACCCATGAAGCCGTCAGACATCTTCACCATGAGCGGCGGGATGCCGTGTTCGCGCCCTGCGCGATAGTCGTCGGCTCCAAAGGTGGGAGCTATATGAACAATTCCTGTTCCGTCAACGGTAGTGACAAAATCGCCGGTGATGACGCGGAAGGCGCCGTCATCAGGCTTCACCCAGTCGATAAGCTGCTCGTAGTCAATCCCTTTGAGATCAGTACCCTTGTATTTCCCGGTAACGGTGTATTGCAGTTTTTTGTCGGGAGCGAAGATCAAGGAAACCAGATCTTCTGCCAGTATCACTGTGATGGGCTCCGAGGTGTATGGATTGGTGGTGCTGACGCGCACGTAAGAAATATCTGCTCCCACGGCCAGTGCGGTGTTCGACGACAGTGTCCATGGTGTGGTGGTCCAGGCCATGATCTTCACGCTGTCGGTACCGGCATCCGTAAACAGAAACTCTGATTTCTTATTGCGGATCAGGCTGAAGAGGGCAATGCATGTTGTGTCCCTGACGTCCTTGTAGCATCCCGGCATGTTGAGCTCGTGCGAGCTGAGGCCGGTGCCGGCGGCGGGAGAGTAGGGCTGGATGGTATAGCCCTCGTAGATCAGCTCCTTGTCATAGAGCTGTTTGAGCAGCCACCAGACTGTCTCGATATACCTGTTGTCATAGGTGATGTAGGGGTTATCCATATCTATCCAGAACCCCATGTGACGGGTCAGGTTTTCCCATACATCGGTAAACTTCATCACATCCTTGCGACAGGCCTTGTTGTAATCTTCAATGGAAATC
>WXFE01000247.1 GCA_009881065.1 Bacteroidales bacterium
CCGGCGCCGTTAAATGATAGTCAGGGAAGAACCTGAAATGGGGGTGGGAGAACTTACAAAGGGACAAGATGAGCCAGGGAACGAAGCAGCCGGACGACGCCAATTATGGCGGTGACTATTCATATGCAATTAAATCAGCACTTTTCGGGGTAGCCGTTGGCGACGCGCTGGGAGTGCCCGTCAAATTCAAAAGCAGGGAGTACCTGAATATGCACCCGGTCACCGGCATGACAGGCTTCGGGTCTCACAGCCAGCCACCGGGCACATGGTCTGACGACAGCTCGCTTACTTTCTGTCTGGCAGAAGCGCTGATCCGGGGGTATGACCTCGATGCCATCGGACAGAACTTCGTGAAGTGGTATTCCAACGCGTACTGGACTGCCGGCGGTGAAATATTTGACATCGGCAAAGGAACCGATGAGGCAATTGTGCGTCTCTCCGGGGGGACAAAGCCGGAGCTGTCAGGCGATACTTCCGTGTCATCCAACGGCAACGATTCACTGATGCGGATACTGCCCCTGGTGTTCCGGCTGATGCCGAAACCGCTGACAGAACGTTTCGAGATAACCCGCCAGGTATCTTCCGTCACCAACGGACACATACGGTCAATAATATCCTGCTTTTACTACCTCGAGTTTGCCAGGCAGATTCTTGAAGGCCGGGAGAAATATGATATATACAGAGATATCCGGAAGGTCGTTTCCGGCCATCTCTCAGCCCTGCTTATTGATCCGGCAGAGGTGTTGGTATTTGACCGCCTCCTGAAGTATGATATATTCAGGCTGAATGAAAGCGAAATCAGCACCGGCAGCAATGTCATCAATACACTGGAGGCAGCCGTCTGGTGCCTTCTCACCACAGAGAGCTATAGTGAAGCGGTTCTCCGGGCAGTCAATCTTGGCGGCGACACCGACACCACAGCAGCCGTCACAGGCGGGCTGGCAGGATTGCTCTACGGTTTTGACGGCATCCCGGAAGAGTGGATCAGGCAGATCAGGCGCAAAGAGGATATTGAAGAACTGGCAGAAAAGCTTGCTGCAGGCCTGAACGGCAACTGACAATTTTTTACATTTTATCCTCCGTGGAGACCGGATGAACAACCCCCACGGCAGCTAATGCGGCACGGCAAATAAACATTGAAATTTCCGGCTGGCACATGTCCTGTTTCTGATCTCTTCTTCGTAAATTGCTGTCACGATTTATGAGACAGTGGCGAGGAGGTGTTCATGCGCCGCTCAATAATGTGTTTGTTTTTCTTCAGGCAATTTTAAACCAGAGAACCATGAAAAGCAGAATTCTGACAGCAATGATCACAGCGCTGGTCACGATAATCCTGATTGCTGTGGCAGTCTATTTTATCTTCGGCTTCAACTCCAAACCGGGCAAAGTCATGTCCGTCAATTCCCCGCAGGGATCATTTGAAGCATATGTGATTGAAAGTCCTTCGGCAGACCCGCCCAAACAAAGTCTTTTCATTGCAAAAGCCGGGACTGGCGAGTTCAGGCTCGTTGCCAGCCTGCCTGAGGATATTGAGTCGACGCAGACAATTTACTGGACTGAAGAGGGTGACAAAGCAATCTTCGTAACCAACTGGCACCTGTTCGTCACGGATGTGCAGACATTCAATACCATGAAGATAAGCCTCAATCCCGACTGGTGGAAGATGCACGAGGGGGAAAAGACCTTTTCAAGCTCCGGCACCCCGGTTGTTATGGAAGAACTCATCCTGGACGGGTCTGACAGCCTGACCTACAGGACGAACCTGATGACGCAGCCTGTGACCGTAAGCCTGACCGGTCTCTGATGATCACTATTCCGTATGGAACAAAGAGATTACCTGCTTCGGGAGATTGAAAAGATAGGAGCCATCATCATGGTAATCCGCCGGAAACTCTTTGGCGGGACGGATGAACCTGCCATAACAGTGGAAAATCAGGCTGAAGCATTGAAGGAGATGCTGCTGAGCGAAGCATTCATTGACCTCAATGAGCTTCTTGCCATGGATGCCGAAGACACTGATAAATACCTTGCCGGGCACGAAGGATTCAATGTTGCAAATATAGAGCTTCTGGCACAAACTCTCTCTGACCTGGGAATGACATCAACGCCGCCATTCTCTTTCGCCCTGCTTGAGAAAGCGCTGCAGCTCTATAAGATATGCAGCCTGCGTGACAGGACATACTCGTTTGAAAGAGAAGCTGCTATCAGCACTATCAGGGAAGCTCTGAAGGCCTGACAGCACGTCAGAACACAACATAAAAGCCGCATACGAAGCAACTAACCTGCTCGGTATGATCAGTGAAGGCCAGGGCCGAAGAAGCGCTAGTACATCAGGTGGATCTTCTCCTTGTTCCTCCAGCCTGCCTGATTCTCGTAATCCACGAAGAAAATCTTCAGGTCAGACTGGTTCTCATACTCCACGAAGTATATCTTCTTCTTTGCCTGATTCTCATATTTTGTAAAGAACCACCTGCCGTTATTCTCCCCTGCCTGGTTCTCATACTTCACCTTGAAAACCTTCAGGTCAGCCTGGTTTTCGTATTTAACCACATAAACCTTCACATCAGCCTGGTTCTCATACTTTACGCTGAATACCTTCTGTGCCGGGGATGCGGCTGAAATCGCCAGCAGAATCAGCGCCAATGCAATTCTTATTCCTTTCATGCCTTCGTCTATTTATGTCTCGTTACAGCCACTCCGCCTTTGTGAGACACAACAACGATATACTGGGCATTATCAAC
>WXFE01000248.1 GCA_009881065.1 Bacteroidales bacterium
AATGAGCAGGGGATTCATAAAGGAAGGAGACCAGGAAGAGGTTCCAATGGTGCCACGGAGGGCCTATCTGCCGGAGGGTGTGCCAAACTTTGTCACCCCTGCCGGACTGGAACAGCTCCTGGCCGAGAGAGAAGCACTTGTCGCAGAAAAAGAAGCAGTGACCATCACCCATGAAAATGAAAAACGAATTGCCCTGAATTTTATCAATGCAAAACTCCAGCTACTGAATAGCAGGATTAATGATGCCAGAGTGGTGGAACAAAAAGAGCAACCTGGTGATGAGATTACATTCGGGGCTTCAGTAACACTGAAGAATGTTAAGTCGGGCATGACCCGGACTTTCCAGATAGTGGGTGTCGACGAGGCAGATATCGCAAAGGGTAAAATATCATTCGTCTCACCACTTGCCAAAGCCCTTATTAACAGAAAAACAGGAGAAAGAATTAACCTGAAAAGTGACGGCGAGGTTATCGTTTTTGAAATCCTTGAAATCGCCTGGCTGTAGGTCGCAACTTATTTTGCCGGGAAGGATTATGATGCAAAATACGGGCAGGCTGATTTCCCGGCTTCAGGTTGCAGACGGTTTTGCTGATAAGAGTTATTATGCTGTATGAAGGCCGACTGACCTGCAAAAAAATGTCATGAGAAAGTGCTATATTGTGTACAGGCAAAATGATTAAAACTGAGGCTAACCACCGGTCTTGAATGATTAGTACGAAATCAGAATTAATCATCAGAGGATGAATAAATGACAACCTTGAAAAAAAATCAGCGTTCATTCCAACCTTTCCGGTGGTTTCTCGTCTTATTCTATAAGGTAACACTTGAGCGAGGCAAGAATTATGAAAAGAATTGATACAAGTATTGCAGTACTTCTTATTTCAATTTCTGTTTTATTGTCGGGCTGTAAGGAAGACTATACCCTCCCTGTTGATTTCAGACTGGGCTTTTCCATTGATAAAAAACCTGTTGTCAATGGTTCACTGACCATAGAATCAATCAGTCTGAGATTAAACTCCATTAATATTCAGGGATACAGGGAAATAGGTGAGGACGTTTTTTTCAAGAGAACCTTTAACCCTCCTGAAGTCTTTGCTGTAAGTCCAAATTCATCAGGTGAAACCATCAAGTTCGATATTCCTCAGGGTGTTTACAATCCGATTTTTTTTACATTGGTTTTTCAGCCTGATGCAAATGAAGCCCAACTCCTTGATGACATCGAAGAATGGCTGGAGAAGCTTGATGATGATGATGACGACGACGATGATGACGATGATGACGATGACCTGGATGAACTGCAGGAAGATCTGGGAGAGATTATTGATGACTACCTTGATAAAGTGAAACCATGTATCCTGGTTAAAGGCAGGTTTTCAAGCAATATGACCGTTAAGCATGTAATCCTTGCCATCAATGATCCATTATCCTTTCAGATTTTATCACTTGACAGGAACAATGACCGGGAAGTGATACTTGAAAAGGGTATAGTCAATACCGGCAATCTCAAATTTGACCCGTCATACTGGTTTTCAGTTATTACACCTGAAATGCTCAATAATGCATTCATAGGCCTTAGTGATAACAAACAGTATATATTTCTAAGCAAATACATTAACAGCAATATCTACAATGCGGTTTTCAACAGGATTGAGGAATCAACTTCGCTGACAATTAATGAATAGGGTGCAGGGCTTATGAATGGAATATCACGGGAAGACGATTTAATGCTGCTCAGAGGTTGCCTGCAGAATGACAGAAAGGTACAGGAACAATTATACAGGAAGTATTTTAAAACGATGTATCAGATTTGCATTTCATACAGCGGCGACCGGGTTGAAGCGAAAGATATTCTGCAGGATGCATTTGTCAAGGTATTTACAAGCCTCGAAAAGTTTGATGCAAAAGGTTCACTTGAAGGATGGGTAAGACGAATTGTCACCAACACCGCAATTGACCATCTCAGAAAAAAGAGAAGAGTTGTGTTCACTGACAGCTTCACCGAAGAGCCGGAAGATGAAGAAAGAAGCAGCAGTCTATTCCGGGAATTATCAACAGATACTATTCTCCGCTTCATCAGACAACTTCCTGACGGGGCAAGAATCGTGTTTAACCTGTTTGCCGTTGATGATCTGTCGCACAAGGAGATTGCAGAAAAACTGCAGATAACAGTAGGCACATCAAAGTCTCAGTATAACAGAGCCAGGAACCTTCTGAAAAAGTGGCTTTACGAATATGAACAGAGTAACCAATGAGTAAAAACAAGTTCGATAAAGAATATTTAAATTGGCTTCAACAACTTGATGTTGAAGACGATAACTCTATATGGGAGAATATAGAGGACGAACTTGATTTTATTGAAACATGGAGTCATATTTCTTCTGAATTGGATAAAGCCAAACCCGCAACACGACGGATAGCAATAAAGCCATACAGAAGATATATTGCCGCTGCTGCCGCAATACTGCTGCTAATCATTACTTCCGTTCATTTCCTCAGGGAATATATTAATCCACCCTCCAGTTCTGATCTGTTATTGACTGAAGGAATCCATAAGGAAAAGGAAAAAGAAACATATACCGAAGCTGATATTAACCTGGAGGTACATCCTCTGGACTCGATACAAAAAACAGCCGTAGTGCCCGTGCCCGCAACAAGGTTTGCCGGAACTGCAGCCGGCAGAGCCGGGAAAGTGAAACCTCTGCCTTCGTCTGACAGGAAAGAAAACTATGATATTGTTGACAGAAAAGAAGAGTACCTTATTGCAGGTATCAATTATCAGCAATCAGGATTACCTGATCTTTATGTAAACCATGCAGGTGAATTAGCTCCCCTGGACATCAGTACTGATCTAAGTGTTGTGAAATCAGATAAAAGATCCGGACCTGTGATACGCATTTCAGATATAGGCGCCTCATACAGTTACAAAAACACCTGGTTGCTTAATTATGAAACTAAAAATGGCCTCAATCCCACTAAACTGGGCAATACTCTGCTAACCTTCCATCAGGATATGGGAGTCTTCTCCACTATTGCCTTTAATGACCGCCCATTAATTGGTCTGGAGTTTTACTGGCGGTCAGAAACAGGGCAGAACTATCAGCAATATATCAATGCAAGCTATGTTGACAGGAGTATCAGGCTGAACTATTTCAAACTCCAGGCCTATTATATCTGGAACCATCGTGATATACCAGGACAGACAATAGCAGGGGCTTATGTTGGAAAGCTGAAGATGGCTGAAGATGTTCAGGGAATGGTTACTATCAATGTCGAAGATAAATTCCGGAATTCCCGCTTTGGCTTACTGCTTGGTTATCAGTTTAATATCCCGTTAAAAAACAAGATATTCATCAGCCCGGGCTTAAGGGTTACATATGATCCCGCCAATGCTTATGAAAGAAACAGCGCAGATTCCAATCCTTTTAAAAAGACCAATCAACTGGCTGCCTGCATAAACATCGCTGTCTCTTACAAGTTTGCCCGATAATTTTTTTCATCACATTCCAACCTTTTAAAATCCTTTCGTCTTATAAGCAGAGACGTGAGATTAAAACCATTTTAAACTTAAATTAAAACTGATTATGAGAACTTTTAAGATTTTAAGTATTCTGACAGCATTTGCATTATTCATGGTCTCCTGCGAGGCTATAGATAACGCCAGAAGTGCCAGATTAATCATTAAAGCCACTGATTCGCCTTTGAAGTCTGCTTTGGCTGATGCTTCAACTTCAAACTCTTCAATTGTCCTTGAAGCCTTTTTAATCAATATTAAAGATATCGAACTAGAACTTGATGACGACTATAGAGGTCCTTATGCGGGAGATGACGATGGTTACATGGATGATGATGATGACATTAAAATTCCCGGCCCATACCTTATTGATTTTCTGTCAAGTGAAGTGCTGAATGGCAAGGTGATTGATGATTTTGAACTGCCAAATGTAGTCTGCGAAGAGATTGAATTCCATATTGCCCCTTACCGGTTGAAGAATAATGATAAGATGCAGAACCGCTCACTCTATGTGGAATTCACAATGAATGACAAGACTTACCATTTATGGACCAACAAGGTTGCAGAGCTTGAAATAGAATTCGATGACGACGATGATGAATTGATGCTCTCAGACCATAACGTCAGTATGCTGGTAGACCTCAGCCTTAAACAAGTCAGAACAAACCTGGCAGCTTTACCGCTTCATACCGCAGTTGATGGCAACAATAATGGCATCATTGAAATAGGACACGATGATGACGATGGAAACAATCAGCTCGCAGAGTCAATTCTTAACATATTAAAGGGATGCTTTGATGTGGATATGGATGATGACGACGATGATGATGATGATGACGACGACGACGATGATGATGATGATGACGACGACGATTAATTCCCCGGAATGTCAGTATAAAAGGCACTAAGACATTAAAGGCAAGAACCAAATTGCATCAAATGGGGGGGGGAGGACCATCAGGAACTATCCCCCCTTTTTTGCTTTAATCAGCCACCACTGATCATCATGTCATGGTCACTTCGCAGATAACACTGATTACTGACTCCGGTTTAAGTCATTGTCGATTAGAATATAACTTTATGTATTAACAGGTTTGTCAATCCCTGCTAACAGACACATAATCAATTGATTATAATGACTATGCCGAAATAGATAATTCATTCTGATAATCAGGCAGTTATGAGTATTAATTAAAAATATACCAACCTGCTGTGTATATTACTTCCCTTGATGCTGGTAGATTATATTACCGGTATTGTCAACAAATGTTGTAATCAGAACTGAATCACTTAAGCTGCACAATGCAAAACCTGTTGCTGAACTAGTAAAAACTGCTCCTTCGAACGGGACTACTTTGCGGGATTGTGACGCTGAACTGATCACGAAATAATCAATTGAAGACCCGGCAGTGTTAATGTGCTGGAAGTTATGGATATGTCCGCTATAATACACATCTACCCTGTGCTTCTCCAGAATTGGTAATAACCGTTTCTGAAGATCAGTTCTTTCCGACTCATCTTTTGTTGTTCCTGCATAGATTGGATGATGCCCCATCACAATTTTCCACTTTTCCCTGGAATTTCCCAAAGTGCTGTCTATCCAACTCAGCTGATCTTCAACAGACTGCTTAAGGGCATCAGGGTGTTCGTCGTTATACCTGAACAGATCAACCATAGGCGTAGTATCAATGAAAAGCAGGAGTACATCAGTACTGTCAGTTACATCAAATACTTTTGAATAGTACCGTCCGGGCATTTGCCACCGGCGACTTACCCCGGAATATGCTATGACAGCATCGGTATTCCCCTGATATTCATGATTTCCCAGGACGGGAAACCATGGAATCATCAATTCAGGATGTTTATAAACCA
>WXFE01000249.1 GCA_009881065.1 Bacteroidales bacterium
GCTAAGCTAACGTCCCGGGCGGAGACAAAGGTAAAATAAAATTGAATTCACCATACACCCGGGAGGAGACGATATCGTGTATGCCGGGCATATTCCTTATAACAGGAGTCACTTCGGGTGGCTGACCAGGCGGTAAGGGCCGGAGGAGACCACCCTGTGATCACGGTCGTTCTGTATCCTCACCATACCCGAGAAATAGCTGTTGGCAACCATGGCGTATGACCCCAGGAAGTAGCCTGCAACAACAAGAATGAACCCGGTAACCGCCCACGGCATGCTGAATCCCGCTGACCACCCCTTCAGCCTGTCAAGCCCGGGCACAAGATGGATAGTCAAGCTGCCCAATGTGAGAAGGAAAGTAATCTTCCTGTCCCATGATTTGGCGTCATCCTGCCCGCCAAACCGGGCCCTCTCGGCCAGCAGCCCCGGATTCCTCCTGGCAGCCAGCACCCTGCTCAACACAAAGCCCGGAATGCAGATGGCAGCATATATCCACGCCTCTACCCAGTTCCATTGTCGTGAGACAAGCAGGGGAAGCATCGGCATCACCACAACTGTCAGCAGCATAATGATTACAAGCCTCGGGGTGATGATCCTTTTTTCTTTGTTCATAATCTGCTTTATTCTCAAGGGAAATTTAGCATTTTAGTCAGAAAGCGGCATCAGTTTCCGGCGATTTTCTTCATGGCAGGAGTTACTTCGGGTGGCTGACCTGGAGCCTGACCTTATGAGGGAGGTGGCAATCAGCGTTGGCAAAATT
>WXFE01000250.1 GCA_009881065.1 Bacteroidales bacterium
ATAAAGATTCGCATTCGCAGGAAAAGAACTGCCTGAGAGGCTGGAAGCTGGCAGCCAACACTATTATCTGGCAGTATCAGCCGGCAGTGGGCATTATCATTTGGCAGTTTCTGTCGGCAGTGGGCAGCAACGGGCAAAAATGGTTGGATAAACGGGTGATTTTAACTATATTTGGGTATAGCCATTGAGTATGTATAGTCCGGAAATAAAGGCGTTTATAAGGCAGAAAAGCAGCCTGTTCTGGTCTGTTCCCGAGGATAAAAAGGAGGATATCACTCCCGCCCTTCTGGTGGAGACAATTCTGAATTACGGCTCAATGGATGACGTCAGAAAACTTATCAGGCTGATGGGTATGAAGGAGGTTGCCAGGGTATTCTTTAGTGCAAAGGGCAGGCAAGAACTGAACTATTATCCTCAGATTTACCACTACTTCTCACTTCTGTTCAAAAAATATGCATAAGGAGATCCTTTCAGAAAAACAGAAGGAATTGCTACCATTGATCAGGCAGTTCGGCAGGGAGTATTATCTTGCGGGTGGTACAGCTGTAGCCTTGTATATTGGTCATCGTCGGTCGATTGATTTTGATCTTTTCAAATTCTCTTCTGTCAACCATAAAAAGAATATCGATAAAATAGCAGACTTGCGATTGCCCTACGAAGTGATTTGGAGGGAAGCGAGCCAGATGAATGTTACTGTGGGTGATGTCAAAATGACATTTTTAGAGTATCCTTTTCATATTGTACCGAAGAGGAAATTCGACAATATAATTAAGATACCTGAATTGATAGATCTTGCTGCAATGAAAGCCTATGCACTCGGCAGGCGCTCAAAGTGGAAGGACTATGTTGATCTCTATTTCATACTGAAATATTATTTCTCAATAGACCAGATCTCAGCGAGGGCATCAGAAATATTTGACCAATTGTTCTCAGAAAAACTTTTCAGGGCTCAACTCAACTATTTCGATGATATTGACTATTCTGAACCAGTTGATTTTGTCAACACTGCTGTTCTCGAAGAGGAGATTCGAGCCTTCCTTTCTGAAAAATCACTCAATGTCAAATTATGATTTCTATTGTCACCCCTTGCTCATTTCAGATTACTGTCACGAGAATTGGCCCGCAGAATCTGTCCTTATCATCCCCGGGCTGCCGGAAGCCTGTCCCGACAGCCGTCAGGCTGTCAGGAACTGTAACAATTTCAGAAAGCAAGTACTATCTTTAACATATTATTTGAAAGATTGAACTTCAGTGCCATGAACAGACTCCTGATCATTTTCCTGTTACAGCTGATAACGGGCGGACTGGCTTTTTCCCAGGGAGTATACTTTAAACTGTTTCCCGGATATAGCTTTTCCGTCTCCAGAGAGCAGATGCCTGATTACCTGACACACTGGGTGAGGGTATCTACAGGGACAGGTTTCACATATCGGAATGCAAACCTCATTGACCCTGAATTCTCCGTCGCCTCCGGCGTCAACCTCGGCGCTGCGGCAGGTTACGAGGTCAATGACCTCCTCGCGGTGGAGCTGAGACTCTCCGGATTTGCCAATACCCGGAAACAGTTCGAAGCTGCCGGCAGAGACCTGATGAACGGAGAGACCGAATGGGATTTCCGGAGCCTGAGCGTCATGCCGGCAATAGTGTTCGGCAAAACTGTCAATAAAACGTCACTGAACATCTATGCCTTTTCCGGCATAGGGGCAGCTGACCTCAGGGTAACAACAATAACTGACAATGACCGCCGCAGGTTTGAATTTGACCGGGCTCCCCTTTTCTCCTGGGGCTTTGGCCTGGAGTTCTGCTATGCCCTCTCACGGAAATTAAGCCTTTTTGCAGAGGCCGGCATCACAAGCTCGTACTACTACAAGCCTGACAGGGCTCACCTGGTGTCATCCACACTAATCCCGGCTGAGGATTTTATGACTTATCAGAAGGAATTTGTTTATCGGGATGAGATCACCAATATCAGTACAGACCCTTATGGCATGACTGATCCCAACTCACCCGACACCCGGCTGAGGGAGACTCTCAGATCAAACAGCCTCGCAGCAGGCATTGGAATCAAAATAACTCCCTGGAAATGAAACGACTGACTCTCATATTACTCCTTGTCTTCTTCGCTTTGCGCTCCTACGGACAGTTTTATCTCCAGCCCTCGGTCGGGTATGCCTTTAACAGCAACCCGGAAGTGATGAGTACGGTGCTTGTAAATGATAACCAGAAATCGGTTTATACGATGAAGCTCCGTTACGGGCAGGGGCTCTATGCCGGGCTGACGGCAGGATACTGCCTTTGGGACAGGTTCTTTATTGAGCTTGACGCGAAGAAGGGGCTGCTGACGCGGAACAGCGCATCGATAGAGGAGATCGACTTCCGGGAACCGGATCACTTCTCCTTTGTCGGATTCTTCGGGGAGATAGAAAACAGCAGCCCTGTTTTGCAGATCGCGCCAAAGGCGGGATACACCGTGCGGACAGAGAGGCTTGCCGCCTCGTTCAGCCTGGGGCCGAACTTCATGAAGACGATGGTGAATCACAGGGTATCCACAACCGATTATTACGTTGAGGGGTTCTCTCTTGTCCCGCATGATGTAAAGGCGAAGCAGGTGTTCCGGGGCAGGATGCATACGGGGCTGCAGGCCGGGCTGGGAATGAGCTGGTCGTTGAGTCAGAATCTGATGGTTGTGTTCGACTTTGTGACTGTTTTCAACAACTACGGAATCACCTCCGGCGAGATCACTTCATACGAGGTTGACGGCGAGGACCGGCTGGAGCAACTTGATGACACTGAGATAGATATTGATCGTGATGATAACAAGCTCAATCACAGCCATTACGGACTGCATCTCGGGTTACGGTATGTTTTCGGGAAGAAGGGTGCGTTGTAGCCTGATTGAGAGTGACTAAGCCTGCAGGGCCGGGCGGCATCGCCGGCTGGCATGTCAGCGGGAAGCTTTTAATATCCATGGATTGTAGTAATTTTACACGAAAAACAATATGTCGAAAGTAGCATTGATCACCGGCGTGACCGGGCAGGACGGCGCATACCTGAGCGAATACCTCCTGAAAAAGGGATACACGGTACACGGCATCAAGCGCCGTGCATCGATGTTTAACACCGAGAGAATAGACCATATCTACCAGGATCCGCACCTGGAGCAGCGCAATTTCATACTGCACTACGGCGATATGACCGACTCGATGAACCTCACGCGCATCGTGCAGGAGGTGCAGCCCGATGAGATATACAACCTCGCGGCAATGAGCCATGTCAAGGTGAGCTTCGATACACCCGAATATACCGCCAATGCCGACGGCATAGGCACTCTGCGGTTGCTCGAGGCAATCAGGCTGCTGGGGCTGACGAAGAAGTCGCGTATCTACCAGGCATCCACCTCGGAGCTCTTCGGCCTGGTGCAGGAGATTCCGCAACGCGAGACCACTCCGTTCTATCCCCGTTCACCGTATGGCGTGGCCAAACTCTACGCATACTGGATAACCGTCAACTATCGCGAGGCCTATAAAATGCACGCAAGCAACGGGATACTCTTCAACCATGAGTCACCTATCCGCGGAGAGACATTTGTCACAAGGAAGGTGACCCGGGCGTTGAGCCGCATAGCAATGGGGGTGCAGGATAAGATGTACATGGGGAACCTCTCGGGCAAACGCGACTGGGGCCATGCAAAAGATTATATCAGGGCGATGTACCTGATACTGCAGCAGGATGAGCCGTCGGACTACGTGATTGCCACGGGGATAACAACGACAATACGCGATTTCATCAAACTGGCTGCGGCAGAGCTGGGGCTGGAGGTCATCTTCAAGGGTGAAGGGGTTGATGAGAAGGGATATGTGGTCAGCATGGATGAGAAGCGTTTCATAAATCTCGTGGGGGCCGAGTACCTCGAAGGGATAAGGATCAAGATGAGGGAGAAGAGGGAGATTGTGGGTGTCGACAAGAAGTATTTCCGTCCCACAGAGGTTGACCTGCTGATTGGTGATGCCACGAAAGCGCGCACAAAGCTGGGCTGGAAGCCGCGGTATGACCTGGCGGCCCTGATAACCGACATGATGGAGGGAGACGTGAAGCTGGTGAAGAAGGAGGTATATCTGAAGAAGGGCGGCTTCTATACTCCGAATTATTTTGAGTAGATATTTTGCCGGAAGCAGGCAACAGACAATAATGTAACATGGTGTTTGCGGAAGC
>WXFE01000251.1 GCA_009881065.1 Bacteroidales bacterium
CTCAACCTCGTCCGCAGATTCGACTCAACCTCGTCCGCAGGTACGGTTCGCCGCATGGCTTATCAATCTGAAGGTCCGGTTTGCCGGGAGTTTGAGCAGGAGAACCAATGGCAGGTGTTTTGCAAAAAGATTTTGATTTTAGTCGCCAAAGGTTTATCTTTAGTGACTAACTGATCAGATTTTCTGAACATAATTATATAATACCTCTAAAACAATAACGAAAATTATGGCAGGATTTATTGATGAATTCCTTGAGAGCTATGGCCCTGAAGTGACAAAACAGATGTCAAGCAACTTCAATGTTGATCAGGCCACGGTTCAGAAGCTTATCCCTCAGCTGGCGCCACTGATCCTTGCGGGTCTCAAGAAGCAGAAAGACACCCGTGGCGGTGATGAGAGGGTTGATCACATCCTCAACAAGTATGGTGACTCCTCCGTGCTCAACAATATCAAAGATCTGGTCTCCAGCAAGGCCCGGGCAAAGGATGTTGATCCGAACCTTGGCGGGCTTCTGGGTGATGCAGGAGGTGTGCAGGCTGCCCAGGCCCTGGCAAAGAAGATGAACATTGATCCTTCGACGATCATGAAGATGATCCCGGCACTGGCACCCCTGCTCCTTGGAGCACTTACCAAAAAACGTGACACCGGCGGCAAAGGTATTTCCGGTGTAGGTGCACTCCTGGATGCTGACGGCGATGGCAGTATCCTTGACGACGTGGCAGGATTCCTGCTCAAGAGTGGCAGCTCAACCCGGTCGGGCAGTGGCGGCCTCCTCGGTTCAATCATCGGAGGGATCACCCGCCGAAAGTAGTCCTTGTTACTATGAAAAAACCGGTACTTTTCCTTTCTGTTCTCCTGGTACTCTGGATTGCCGGCGCATCATACTGGTATGTATGCAAGATAAGGTGCGACTGCAAGAAGGCAGAAGCATCTTCAGTTGAAATGCAGGCTGCCCCGGATACCCTGGCCCCGTCACCTGAACAGCTTTTACTCGCCTCTGTCAATGAGGCAAAACAGTATCTCTCTGAATCAGGAGTCGGGAAAGGATTCTTCCCCACCTCATCCGCCGCCGGAGACATGAGCGGCATAAGTGATGAATACCTTGAGAAGCTGAAACTCGTGCTTGACAATGACCCGGCTGCCCGTGTGGAGGTGACCGGCCATACTGACATCACGGGCACGACTTCCTTCAATAAAGAGCTCGGCCTCAAAAGGGCTGAATTCGTAAAATCATACCTGGTTAACGCAGGGATAAAAGCGGAACAGATAATGACATCATCGAAGGGTCCGTCAGAACCCGTCGCGTCAAACAGCACGCCCGAAGGGAGAGCCGCTAACAGAAGAAGTGAAATCAAAGTTATAATTTAAACATCATGGCCGAACGTTTTACAGCAGATCTGCTGTTCATTATTATTGTGCTGCTGGTGGCAGCATTGCTGGGTTTCCTCATCGGTTACTACCTTGAAAGGGGCCGATGCAGGAAACGGATAGCCATTCTGGATGAGGAGATAGAAGGGCTGAAAGCGAAGATACGCAGTCTGGAGGAGGAGAAGAGAGCGCTTGAGGAGAAGCTGAGGCAGGCAGAGGAGGAAAAAAACAGCCTTACCGCAAAGATTAACGGTCTGGAGGAAGAGAAAACAAAACTGCGGGATGATACCCGCAGAATGGATGACGAGATCACCAGCCTCAAACTGACAATAGACAGGCTTGAGAAGGAAGCCAGGGAGCTCAGGGGAGATCACTCCGAAGGCAGTATTGCGACGGATACGCCCCTGGCCGCCATGGCTCATGAAGAATTTAAGCCTGACGACCTTGAGGTAGTGATAGGTATCGGGCCGAAAATCGCATCGTTACTCATCAACCGCGGGATAACAACCTGGAAGGCACTGGCAGAAACATCTGTCGCTTACATTCAGGAGATACTCGACAAAGACGGCGGTGAAGATTACCGTATCCACAATCCTGAGAGCTGGCCACAGCAGGCCCGCCTCCTTGATGAGGGCCGGTGGGATGAGTTCCGGGAACTGCGGGAACAACTCAAATAGAAAAATCTGCCTGTCAGGCAGGTAGCGATGGG
>WXFE01000252.1 GCA_009881065.1 Bacteroidales bacterium
CTCGGCCAGGAGCTGTTCCAGTCCGGCAGGGGTGACAAAGTTTGGCACACCCTCCGGCAGATAGGCCCTCCGTGGCACCATTGGAACCTCTTCCTGGTCTCCTTCCTTTATGAATCCCCTGCTCATTATTCATCACGTTTCACATTCCCCAAGTTATTGATAAATTGTAACATTGCAGTAATTAGTAAAGGATTTTCCGAATTCGCTGTTTCCGTTACCTCCCGTGCTTCTGTTCCAGGCACAGCTTCACCTGCGTTTCAGGATTCTGCCCGTGGTGCTGTTGTCTTAATATCTCCTCAGCCCTTACTCCATGTGTTAAACACTAGTTCTTCCCTATGTAGTTTGTGTTTTGATATGGAAATCTTTTTTCAATCAGATCTTCTACCAGATAGCCACGATGAAGATTGTCAATAAGATCCTTATATGGGCGGTTTCCCAGATGCAAAAGGAAATAGAATCTCCGGAATAGCAATCTTAGCTGACTTCATCCACACTAGAACAGTCTCAATAGGGTATTGATTGATTGAGTATTTAGGCTTCTGTATAAGGATGGAATTATGCTAGGTTTTATGTTCGAAGTTAAGCCTATGTCGTTCAAGATATTCAATATTGTAGCGACTGAGGTTGGCTATTCTTTCAGTACCAGAAACTCCAATCTTTTTGTAGGCTTCATAATCGATAGCATCTGATAGGATAATGTTGCCATTATTCTCAAAACTAATCAGACTTCGGTCAAACAGAGCATCATATGTAGGAGATAGCAGGATTCCATTATGAATATCAAGACGCTCCTCATCAGTTGATTTAGCCCATGGGACTATATGGGAGGCAATTAAAACATCAAGTTTGTCAAATCCGGTTACAGCGCACTTGTACTCCCATCTATGAATTATCCCCTTGCGATATGCTCCCTGACCTACTCTGGAGGTTACTAGCCCCTTCCTCTCTGTTACAGTTGGTCGATTCAATTCAAGACAGACTTGAGGATCAGTTAAAACAGGACTTTCTGTTGATAATTCTGGATAAAGAGGGATATGTGCCCCGGCACGTTTAAAGAAGAATTTGATCCCTATTCTCATGCCACCAGAGGAATCATGGGTTTCAAAGTAATCAGCATCAAAAACCTCTACCTCTGAGACGAATTTAACATAACCCCTGGAAACAGCTTCGAAGAGAAAAACCCTCTTACCCTTCTGTTTGTGATCACGAAGGGCAAGATTCCCTCTTGTGAATTGCATATCTCCCACCTGACCCTCTCCTGTATAAGAGAATACATTCGGATTATCCCATCCATCCTGATAACCATGCTGATGCCCCGATTTGCCTGAAAAAATGAAGATAAACGGATAAGTCGAAGAGGGACAAATGCCGCCTTGCCAATTGCCACCATAAATGTAATGAATGTCATTCCTCCTGCGGTAAACCTGACCCGGAATGAACGGAATCCTCTCCATGGGAATTGAATTATGAGCTAAGGTAATCTTTAATTGTTCTCATTCTGCAAAACGGACAGAATGACTATTCACTATTAACTAATTCTTCAGTATTCCATTCTGTCTAATTGCAAAGAAATTGGAAGAAATATATATCTGCTAATAATGCCGGAGCTTTTGAAATCTGTTTTTCCTTGCAGCTACTAATCGCTCGTCCACTAAAAGGGACCGTTTCTGGTCAGTATAATTAACCCGGAGTTTTAATTCCGTTGTTGCAGATACTAGTTTTTAAAGAATTGATTTTTTACGCCATTTACGTTACGTAAAAACCGTAACATGAAAACTGAAATCACCAATCCGTTCATTACGAGGGGGTATGCGGGGCTTGTGTATTACTGTAACAGGAAGGATGAGACAAAGAGGCTTGTT
>WXFE01000253.1 GCA_009881065.1 Bacteroidales bacterium
TCCACCGACGGCGGGGTGAACTGGGAAAAGCGCGGTGAAAAGAACATAGGAAACAGGCCGTTTTACTATGCCGAGATATATGTTGACCCGAAGAATGAGAACAGGATCTATACCCTCTTCTCAGGTGTCAATGTGAGTGATGACGGGGCACTCACCTTTGACCGGCGTACCGCAGAATCAGTCCATCTTGATCACCATGCCTGGTACATTGATCCCCTGAATCCTGACCGCATGCTTGACGGCAATGACGGAGGGATGGGCATCACCTATGACAGGGGTATCACATGGCGCCATATTGAGAACCTCCCCGCAGGACAATTCTATCACATTAATGTTGATAATGAGACACCTTACAATATTTACGGCGGTCTTCAGGATAATGGTTCATGGAGAGGCCCGGCCTATGCCTGGTATAACGGCCCCCTTATCAATGAAATGTATGATTTCCTGATAGGTGGCGACGGTTTTGACGCCATGCCGGTGCCCGGTGACAGCCGGTACTGCTATGCCCAGTCACAGGGCGGGTCTTTGAGAAGGATGGATGTTGCCACCGGATGGAGCAAGAGCATCAGGCCACAGGCCGAAGCAGGCGAAAAGCTTCGTTTCAACTGGAACTCAGCACTGGCACAGGATCCCTTCGATAACAACACTATCTATTTCGGGAGCCAGTTTGTGCATAAGAGCAGCGACCGGGGCGACTCCTGGGCAAAGATTTCTCCTGACCTTACCACCAATGACCCGGAGAAGCAGAAACAGGATCAGAGCGGGGGTATTACCCTTGAAGCCACCGGAGCTGAAAACCACTGTACCATACTGACAATCTCCCCCAGCAGCCTCAGGCAGGGAGTTATCTGGGCAGGCACCGATGACGGCATGATCCAGTTGACTGAAGATGGTGGCCGCAACTGGAGAAACACTTCCCGCAACATCAAGGGGATGCCGCGCAACGGCTGGGTGGCGCAGGTAACTGCCTCGCTGCATGATCCCGGCGAGGCCTTTGCGGTGGTGAATGACTACCGCCAGGGAGACAATGCTGCATACCTGTTCCGGACACGTGACTATGGAAAGAGCTGGCAGCGTATCATCGACGATACCGATGTATGGGGTTATGTGCTATGCTTCGTGCAGGATCCCGTTGAACCAAAACTGATGTTTGCCGGTACCGAGTACGGCCTTTATGTCTCCTTTGACCAGGGTGAAACATGGAACAGATGGACAAGCGGATACCCCACGGTTTCAACATATGATATGGTGATTCATCCGAAGGAGCATGACCTGGTGATCGCAACCTTCGGCCGTGCCGTGTGGATACTGGATGATATCAGGCCCCTGCGGGCACTGGCTTCGTCAGGCAGGAAGCTGCTCTCAGAGCCGCTGACTCTCTTTGATGCGCCTGATGCATACATGGTATCGACAAAAAATCTCCCCGGTTACTATTTCTATGGTGACGCAATGTACCGCGGTGAGAACAGGGAGCAGGGAGCAATGATCACATTCTACAACGGTTCAGATACCGGCAGGGTTTCTGTCAGGCTGACTGATGAAGCCGGAAACGTGGTAAGGGCAATGCAGGTCAATGCAAAAAAGGGATTCAACAGGTTCATGTGGCGTTTTGACCGTGATCCGCTCCCGCAGCTTGAATACCCTTCAGGCCAGACTCAACAGCAGGATTCCAGGATAAGATACTACAGGGGTCTTGGCGGGAGTGTAATCCCCGGTAACTATACTGTCACTCTCTCATCCGGCAGCGCCAGTTCGACGGCGAAGGTGAAGGTGAATCATGACCCGAGAATGGATGCTCCTGACACTGATGCACTGAAAAAAAACTATGAGAGAGCCAGGGCTATCGGTTCACGGATCGAATCAATCAATGTACGGCTCAAACCATTGGCACAGGTACGCGAGAGCCTTGCGAAGAGTGAAGGCCTGATTAGAGAAAACCCCGGCTTCGCAGTCGCTGTAGCTGAAGAGTATAAAGCTGTCAAAGAGGAACTTGCAAGTATGGACAAGGCATTTAGCAACAGGCAGGATGGGCTATCAGCCAGGATAGGCGGTTACAGGGTGCTGCTCACTGCCACAGGTGCTTTGACTGAACAGGAGAATAAGGCTGTTGCTGATGCTGAAACAGCCCTTGACGAAGGGCTGAAGCTTGCTGACGCCTTCATGGCCGGCAGCTGGGCAAATTACATTAAGAAGCTCAGTCAGATAACCCTTCCCGGTGATGCAGTGGTACTGAAATAAAATTGCGCCGTCTCACAGGAGGGCGGCGCATTCACTTTTATTCCCTGACCAGTTCAACCACCTCTATCTCAAAGAGCAGAGGTGTATAGCCCGGAATTATCGTGCGCAGGATACCGTAACCGTCATATGCTCTTACGCCAATTGATCCATATGCCACTTTTGAGGGCATGATTACGTTGGCTTTCGATCCCATCTTCATCTTGACCAGGGTAAGTGACCATCCATCAATGATATATGGCGAGCCCACCCTGAACCTGAATGGTGTCTCTGCCTCGATGTTATCATCGAATTTATTTCCGTTCAGGAAACTGCCCGTGTACCATACCCCCACCGAGTCACCCTTCCGGATCAGTTCACCGGTGCCGGCCACAGTTTCGATATAATAGATGCCATTTGCGTCAGGGCTTACGGTGATATTATTGGCAGCAACGTAGTCCAGTATCTGGCTTCTCTCTTCCTCTTCATATTTCTTTGAAGGATTGCAGGCAACGATAATTACGGCCAGTATGGCCAGTGCTGCAGCATTGATTTTCTTTCCCATAGTACTATTAGTTTCCACAATTCACGTCAAATATCGTTCCAAACTAGTTTATATCCCTTACTCTTATCCTGTAGATAAGTATTGCCCTGCCGGGTATTTTTGCGCCGTCGCCGGTCAGTCCGAACGCCAGGTAGGGTGGTACAATAAACAGGTAATCACTCCCTTCCTGCATCATTTGCAGTCCTTCCGTGACACCGCTTCCGGCATCGGTATATCCCACCCTGATTGTCTGGTTGCC
>WXFE01000254.1 GCA_009881065.1 Bacteroidales bacterium
ATGCTGCCGGACCTGCTGCAATCTGTGTTCTACCGGATCTGCTGCAATCTGTCTGCTGCCGGGTCTGCTCTTCCCGGCCAGCGGAAGCGCACCGCCGGCAGGCTGAATTTTACTGATCAGACACCCGTTGTAATTAGCTATCTTTGCGGCGGACAGGGTGCTGTTGATATTCCCGGCTGGTCTCCTGACGGGAATGGAGTAGTATGTGTCAGTAACTCAAGTCCGACCAAATAAACATAATGATAAGAATAAGAAAAATTACCAATCCCTACCACGAAGCCAATATAAGGAAGATCAGGGCGGTAAAGGAGATATTGCGTGAGCAGTTTCAGGCAATCAGTGAAGATAAGATCGCTGAGTTTGAAACCCAGTTTGTCAATCCTCTCAGCAAGAAGTATCAGACGGCCGTTTTCGTTGCAGAAGACATTCACGAGACAGTCAGGGCGTTTGCGGCACTTCTTTACATGCCTGATCTGCAGTTCTGTTATCTGGATTACATTGCAGCATCGCCTGACAGTTCCTCGTCCGGTCTGGGAAGTGCACTCTATGAACGAATAAGGGAAGAGGCCATCTCACTTGACGCCATCGGAATTTTCTTCGAATGCCTTCCGGATGATCCGGCATTATGCCGTGATCCGCTGACACTGGTGCAAAACCGCAAGAGGCTGGCCTTCTATGAGCGGTTCGGAGCCAGGCCTGTCACAGGCACGCTCTATGAGACGCCGGTAAAACCTGAAGATGATTGTCCCCCTTACCTGATCTTTGACGGCCTGGGCCTTCGCCAAACGGTCTCACGTGATGAGCTTCGCGGAATTGTCAGGGCAATCCTTGAAAGAAAGTATGGCGATTATGCTGATGAGGAATATAACAAGATGGTTATTAACAGCATAACCGATGATCCAGTGGCTATCAGGCCACCGCAATATACGCGCAGGAAGTTACTGCCGGAGCCGGCAACCGCCATTTCGGAAAAGAAAAAGATCTGGCTCGCAGTCAACGACAGGCACACAATTCATCATGTCAGGGAACGGGGCTATGTGGAATCGCCCGTCAGGGTAAAAAGCATACTCAGGGAGCTTGACAAAAGCGGGCTGTTCAGGATGGGTAAGATCAGGGAATATTCTGAAAAGCATATACTTGATGTGCATGACAGCAATTATTACAACTACTTCAAGAGGGTCAGCCAGAGTATTCCCAAGGGGCAATCGGTCTACCCGTATGTCTTCCCCCTGAGGTATGCCACCAGGGCACCAAAAGATCTGT
>WXFE01000255.1 GCA_009881065.1 Bacteroidales bacterium
GGGACGTTCCCCATCGGTCGCCCGGCAAAATCATTGCCGGACATTTTCTGTCGGTCGTCCGGCATCATCATCACCGGACCTCTGGCAACATCATTGCCGGACCTGGGGTGCTGGTATTTTCAGCCTGCCCTGAGCACAGCCGGGCCGGCTACATAATCAACCAGGGGGGTCTGGCAACATAATCACCGGACATCTGCTACATCATTGCCGGACCTCTGGCACCATCATTGCCGGACCTCTGGCACCATCATTGCCGGACCTCTGCCGCTGATTGCCCGGCATTTCCCGGTCAGAGGTTCTTGTCAGGA
>WXFE01000256.1 GCA_009881065.1 Bacteroidales bacterium
TGCCAGTTTGTGACACCACGCCTGAGGGCAACGGGTTATGGCCTGATGAATATGGCAGGCGTATTTGCCGGAGCTTTCATTACCAGGGTTCTCGGAAAATCAATGGATTCCGGTAACCTGGCACGTGATATGGCTCTTCTGGCAATACCGGTTCTGCTTGCCGTCATACTTCAGCTGGCAATACTGAGACCCGAAAGCGCAAATAAAGAGTAGTGACAGGATGTCTGACTACTATATAAAGATTAATTTTGATACAATCAATAATTTCAGATAAGCAGGGAGTATGATTCTATTGAACGGCGAAGTCGGGAATTACATTTACAGCAACGGCAGGAAGTATTCTTACTTCGCGGGAAATAACTACCTGGGGCTGGCAGGTCATCCTGAGATAAAGAAAGCAGTTATCCGTGCGGTGGAGAAGTATGGTGTTAATTTTGCTGCATCACGGCACACTACAGGTACATCAGACCTTCACCTTGAGCTGGAGGGTGCCCTGGCCGCCTTCAAGGGCAAGGAAGATGCAGTTGTCTTTGCCTCAGGTTACCAGGGCAACAGCATCCTCCTTGAGATACTGAAGGGGAGCTATTCAACGATCTTTATCGACCAGGCGGCCCATGCCAGCATTATTGCTGCCATCCCGGCCGATGTGGTCAGGGTGATCTATTATGACCATTGTGACGCCGGTCATCTCGATTACCTGCTCGATTATAACCGGGGATCGGGTCCGCTGGTAATCACCGATGGTATCTTTGCCCTGACGGGCGAAATAGCTCCTCTGGACCAGATATATGAGGTTGTCAGAAAACACGATGCCATCCTGGTTGTTGATGACGCGCATGCCACGGGGGTCATCGGTGCCACAGGCAAGGGAACACCGGAACACTTTGGCCTTCCCGGCGACGGAAGAATATACCAGACCGAAACTATGAGCAAGGCGCTTGGCGGTTACGGCGGATTCATATCGGGCAGTCGCCAGGTCACCGGGATGATCCGGGAGAAGTCGGCAACATACCAGGCCTCAACTGCCCTGCCTCCGCCAATAGCTGCTGCGGGAACAGCCTCGCTTGCACTGATCAGGGAAAACCCCGGAATGCGCAGGGAACTGCTTGACAAGGCGTGGATGATCAGGGAGGCAGTTGCTGCCATGAATTTCCGGACCACCCGCTTCGGGACTCCAATTATACCTCTTCTCTTCAACAGTCCCGAAAAGGCAAACGGACTTTCTCAATTCCTTGAAGAGAACGGGGTTATAGTGCCCTCTGTCAATTATCCGGCCAGACAACAGCTGTATCTGGTGAGGATTGCTGTATCCATCACTCATACGGAGGATCAGATTGGTCAGTTACTTGGATTATTAAAACAATGGAAGGATAAAAATGAAAGCAATTAAGATTAGGAAGGTAGTTATTGAGCCGTTGAATCTTGATCTCGAAGAACCATTCAGGATATCCATCGGCACAAAGTACAGCATTGAGAATGCGCTGGTGACGGTGATCCTCGACAACGGAATCGAAGGTTACGGTGAGGCAGCTCCGCTTGAGCCGATTAACGGTGAGAACCAGTCAACTGTACTGGCCACCCTGAAGAGCTGTGTGGACTTCATCAAAGGGAAGGAGATAACCGAATACAGGTCGATAGCTGCCACTCTTCGCGGCGTATTCCAGCCTCAGGTGACGGCACGCTGTGCTATTGAGATGGCGCTTATTGATGCCTATGCCAAAGTGCTTGGGATACCGCTCTACCGGTTCTTCGGCGGAGCCGGAAACAGGGTTGAGACTGATTACACCATTGATATAGTGCCGCCCGATGTGGCAAAAAGGAATGCCGCCAAACTGGCGAAGGAGGGTTATACCGTACTGAAGACAAAGGTGGGAAAGAAGCTGACGGATGATATTGACCGCCTGCTTGCAATCAGGGATGGTGCTCCGCAATGCGGAATCACAATTGACGCCAATCAGGGCTATTCACCCTGTGAAGCGGTTCACTTCACCGAAGAGATGACAAAGAATGGCATAAGACCCATCCTGTTTGAGCAGCCGGTCTCAAAATATGACCTTGCCGGGATGAGGTTCGTGAAAGACCATACTTCCATACCTGTTGCCGCAGATGAGTCGGTATTCACAAGCGCTGACGCCATAAACGTCGTACGCACGGGTTGTGCAGACTATATCAATATCAAGCTGATGAAGTCAGGCATCATTGAGGCGATGGATATTGCAGCCATTGCCAGGAGCGCCAACATCAAGCTGATGATTGGCTGCATGCTTGAATCAAAACTGGCTCTGGGTTGTGCAGTGCACATGGTGGCGGGGATGGGCTGCTTCAGCCATGTTGATCTCGACCCGCACAGTGAGCCTGAAAAGGAACCGTTTGCAGGCGGACCTGACTACAGGGCGCCGTTCTATACTCTTTCACCGGAGCTTCACGGGATCGGGTGCACCAGGAAATAGTTGCCGGTAAACTGCTGCCCGTCAGTTGAACCTCTCCAGGGTTATCCTGTCGAGGAGAAAGTCATTTATCTCCCCGTCCATGTTCCTGTTGAAGTTTTCGTACCTGATGGCAAGAATGTTTTCCCCTTCCTTCAGATCGATCCACTCAGGGTATGTGTATCCCCAGTCTGACCATTCATCCTTTCCGCGTTGAGGGAATACAAGCGCCCTGGTATAGATGCCATTGACATACAATGACCGTATTGCACAGTTGTTGTCAGTGTTGACAGGTCCGGTCCCGTTGGAGTAGCGCATCACCAGTGCATATTTCCCTTCCCTTGCGGTAATTCTGATTCTGAGTTCACGGTTCTCAGACAGGCTGAATTTCACATATCCGCTGCCGGTGTATCCCGGGTACCTGTTTTCACCACTGACATTGAAGCTCTCTGCTTCAGCTGTTATGGTGCCGTTGGCTGCCGGTGAGACGGTAACAGGATTGCTCATGAAGGACTCTGTTAAGTTGCTTCCAACAGCCATCACCTGGTATTCAGCAGCCTCATCCGGATTCCCGGGAACGAAATCTGTTCCTGCAGTTGAAGCAATCACTTTCCCGTTTTTGAAAACCCTGTAGCCGGTTGTTTCGCTTACCTGGCTCCACTGAAGACCAGAGTCTGTCACTGAAAGGAGTGGTGTCTCAGGTGCGGTCAGGTTACTGACAGCCTTATGGGTGCTGCCTGTTGTCCTTCCGTTCATGACTATCTCAATGTTATGGTTACCTGTCGTTGTGGCCGGGATATAATGATCAGCCGATTCCTTTCCGTCAATCTTGAATGACATTACTCCGTCGCCCCACCCCGTGACCTTGATATTATAGGTTCCGTTACGGTATTTCAGGCCGGACAGCGAGTAGGTGTCGTTGAAACTTTCCGGTATTACCGGACTGAAATTCATCTTGTCTGCTTCGAAGTTAATGCCCATTAATACACGGTGGTGCATTGCCAGCATTGCCGCAACGCTCCACAACTGCCTGTCTGAGTTTGTTTCAGTTCCTTCGAAATCTCCGTTTTCGGCCACGAAGTTTTCCTTATTGGTAAGGAAGAGTGCAGCGGGGCGTAATATCGAAGCCATGCCGGCCTCAACGGCTTCAAGTTGTCGCTCCTGCGCATTGGCCATGGTCCAGAAAGCCTGCACGAAGGGCCATATCCCGTTGTTGTGATATGGAGGTATCCCGGGTATCTGCGGATAGATGCATGTTATCCCGTAAGGGGTGACGGGGGTATTCTGAAGCACCCTGAGGCTCCTGTCTCCATCTGCTATACCGAAGAGTACCGAAAATGATTCGCCGAGAGCTTCCGCCCGTGGCGAAACCGTCCTGTATCGCCTTCCGTAAAGATACTGGCCGTAATAGCCCTTCTCTTCCAGCCAGAGGTGGTTGTTGATCTTTTCCCCGAGTTCTTCGGCCCTTTCGCTCCAATTGTCTTCTCTGCCCAGTTCCCGGGCCATCATCCCTGTCACTCTGAGTGCCTGGCAATAGGCAACGTTGGTACCCAGGTTAAGAGAGCCGTAAATGTCTGCAGGCTCCATCCACAGCGGATAGGTCTGTTTCCTCCAGTCGAGGAAGGATGATTCACCCCGTATCAGTCCTGTTTCATGATCAGTGATTGTCATGATGTCAGACTCCATGCTGTTGGTGATAATTCCAAAGGCATTCAGCAGCCACTCTTTGTCACCGGTATATTTATATATTTCCCATGCAGCCAGTGCCCATACGACCCTGTCGGAAGAAACCGGCCATGCTCCGCCGGTGCCGGTATCCTGTATTATCCTGTTATCAGACACTTTGCTCATGAGGCTGGTCATGCATCTTTCCGGGTCAAGCCAGGCCAGTGAGAGAAGGGTGGCATAGCTTATATCGCGGGTCCAGACCCCCGCCCATTCTTTGCCGGTACGAAATGTTCCATCCTCCTCCATTAGCATCATCATCTCGTCGAGTGCCATGTTATAAAGTGCATCGAGCAGGAGGGAAGAGCTTCCGAACTGAGGGTATTGTGAAATGTCATTTGTAAGTTTCCATGATGATGAAGTATGCGCAGAAGGGTCGAAGACATTGAATGTCAGTTCTTTCTCAAAGATGCCGTCGCCGTCGGGATCCTCCATCTTCATATCCGGGTTCCCCGGTATATTCTCGAAGTCCCAGCTGAGCGGGTAGGTATCACCGGCAATGTAAAGTCCCTTGAAGTCGTCCCTGAATATCCGATTCCCAAGAATATCCTCATAATATCCCTTATCCCTGAATGAGTCCAGCACCTGGCTGAAGTCGATCCTGAACCTCACTTTTGTGTTTTTTGGCAGGGGCTGTGAGGCATCTCTGAGCGTGTCCGGGACCGATTTTTGCCCGAATTTTATATCCAGAACCGTTAACTCCCCATTCACGGGAAAGATGTTGGCCTGATGGTTTACCCCAAATGGCAGTTCGTTATCACGGCCGTTGATGCTGAACTTGAACTCAATCACAGGGTCAATGGATGCCCCGGGGCTCCGGTAATCAGAGTTCATCTCACCTCTGCTTACAACTGTGGAGGTAAACCCTTCCTGTACCACACGGTCGGGGTAGACCGCAAACATTTCCGATTTGTACAGGGGAGTATTTCCACGATTGCATGACAAAAACGCGATTGACAGGAAGAAAAGAAGGCTCAAAGAATGTTTCATGAACATGATTTCTCTATTATTTCGCAAATTTAATCCAAATTAATCATCCGTTCGTCAAAATTTAGATTCATGCTGTTTTTTGGTTTCAGATTCATATAAGAATAAGATACTGAGCGCATTGAAATACAAATTATTGATTTTCCCCCGGAAATTCGGATTACGCTGGTAAAATAGAGCCTCTTTTTGACGAATGCAAGGTTAAATGGTGTGAGCGGACTCTCTGCTCCGACGGATGCCCCATAATGCTTGACAAAGGTTTTTAAAAGCAGTCGTAAATTGCCATTACATGGGCGTTTGCGACTTGACACGCCTTGGTATGTGCTTTAAATTTGTCATAACTAAAAGAGCGAAAAATGAAGATACTTTTTGAAATCACATCAACCGAGACGGGCAAGGTGCTCATAAAGCGCAGGAGGATAGCCAGGGCATTACGCTGGTGGCTCAGAGACAATGGTATTGCATATGACTATATCTATTATCTGATTTAGAAATTTAGAAAACACAATAAAATATAAAGAGATGGAAAATCAAACCTTAAGAAACAATGCAGGTGCAACTTCTGACCGGTTATTTGGTATGATCTCCGGACGCAGCATGACGGCTGCGTTTGCAAGTTTAAACCATATATTTTCCGAACTCACTGCAGAAGTGCGCCAGGATCTGATCAGCTATCTTGACGGGATGGGGCTGATTGACGATGCTTCCATGCTGGTCATCCCATCGACAAGGCATTTTTTCTATGATAGCGAGGACATGAAGGGAGTGAAGACCATCGTGAATCTGAAACCGCTTAATTACATGAGGGAGTTAAGAGGTTTCCTGTGCAGGCTATCAGAAATGCTTCCTGACGACAGCGCATTTGTCGGATGCTTTACTGACAACAAGGCGCAGAACGGTTTCTCCGACAAATACAGCAATCTGCCCAAAAAACTTTCGGACAAGGCTGAAGCTTATGAGAATGGCATTGAATCAAGGATACCTTTTATTAACAGGATGTACAGCTTTATTGATATGAAGACCAACAGGTATCTGACAGTAAGGACAGTCTACGCTCTCCTTGAGGAATGCAATCTGCAGCTGATTACCATGACCGAGAAAAACGGCCTGACCTATTTTCATGCAAAGCGCAGGTCTGCAGCTATGGGGCTGATAGCGTGACAGATATATTCAAAAATATTAATAGACAAATATTTATTATTTAATTAATTACTCACTAAAAAATGGCTGAGATGAAAAAAATGTTTTATGTGCTCGCGGCTCTTGTAATGGTAGCTGCGCTGGGTTCCTGCCAGCAGGATGACGACGAAATTATGCTGAAAAAGAAAGATTCTGTCTCTGAGGCAGTACTTCCGCCTTCGGATGCTGGTATAACGCCTGTGATTGTAGACGGTGCCAATAATGGAGGCAATGTTACATGCGCTGAGGTGGCTGTAGCATTTAACCTGCCCGCAGGATATTTCCTATGCGGGGACAAGATTGACTTTAATGACGGAATATTTGACGGTGAGTTTCCGGATGGCCTGAACGTGATGGTACAGGATGGCGTTTATGTGGAATTCAGCATGGATGCACCTCTTCTTATTGATGGCGTGGAATATGTTGTTGGTGCAGCAATTGTAAAAGGAGGTAACGCTGCCAATGTCTATTTCTATCCCGGCGGCAGTATGGGCGACAAGAATCTCAGCTCACCAGTTAACAGGTCCGGCAAGCCCGCCGGCCTGAGCAACCTGACCTTCTGCCTGGTCAAAGCCAATACGCTTGTGATTGCCACTAAAACCTACCTGGCAGTACCGGTAGAGGGAGAAGAGGTCTCCTATGAAAGAATCGGATGGGCTGTTAGTGGCGGATTGGGTGTCAGTGAAGAATACGGACTTCATATGGGATACAATTACTATGACTTCAACGGCGAAAATGAGTTTGAGCTTGTCAAGGCTACACTCGGAGCGATTGAAGGTCCTGTGGGAACTATCAAGGTATCCGATTACTGGATGGAAAATGAACATTTCCTTGAGGTAGTTATGGAAATTGACGAGGGTTTCAACTATGTGTTCGACGATACCTATCTTTATGTAGGATCGCTTGCCGGCTACGAGGGAAGATGGCACAGGGTATTCCCATGGTCTATTGAAGGAGTCTTTTCTGCCTCCAGAGTTTTCAGAATCAACTTTGATGAGATTACATTGTAGAATGGAGAGATAAGTTTCTGTAAAAATGGGTCGGCCATAATAGCCGGCCCTTTTTTTATCACCCTGTCATGCCTTTTGACTGATTATAACGGACCACTTCCATTAATAAGAGCAGCCCTCACTTTTCTGTCCCCTCTCCGGGAAACTTTCTGAAGTTGTGAGGGCTGCCTTTCAAAAATAAAAAGGACCTTCGGAAGTATAAATTAACAAAAAATATATGACAAAACCATGTGGCAGTATGCTGATTTTGACCAATATAGGCTATTCAATGATCAACAGGTGCCAGGCATTTACAAACGAAGCTTTCATGATCTCACTACTGAGGTCAAAAGCCCTTTTCAGTGCGTATCTATAAGAATTTCAGCTTGCATCAGATTGTTAAAATATTCTTGTGTATCACGATTTCGTTATGATTCCCGGAAGGTTGCAAAAGGAGTTTTGTTTAACTTGTATCGAAGTTTGAACGTGGAAAGTCAGTCAGCAGTAATTTTCACTGCAAGTAGTTTGTGGATAGCATAATCTGCAGTGTGACTGACGGGGCATTGCCGTATCAGGAGTCACGGGAAGTTGGCTTTCGTACATCAACTATCAGAATTGGAATATACACGTTGAAGCTGACATTAAGTCACTAACAGTAAATTATCTACACCTTTTGTATACATATTATAAAGTTAACTGCAACGCTCAGATACGAATCATAGTGAATAACTTTCTTTTGAAAAAGTAGTCATTCAGCTATTCAATCTGTATTTTTGAAATCAATACACTAAAAACATTCTCGTGAAAGAGCCATTATTTGAATATTTGAATTCCAATATCAAACACCAGATAATCAGAGGAGATAGTCTGTCAATTCTCAAACAGATACCTGACAAGAAATTTGATCTTGTTATTACTTCGCCTCCGTATAATATTGGCAAATCCTATGAAGTTAAAACTAGCATTGAGAACTATCTCTCCACTCAGGAAGAAATAATAATTGAACTTGTAAGGACACTTTCAGATAAAGGTAATCTATGCTGGCAGGTTGGTAATTTTGTTGATAAAGGAGAAATATTCCCTCTCGACATTTATTACTATCAGATATTCAAGAAATTTGGACTTAAACTCAGGAATAGAATTATCTGGCACTTTGGACATGGACTTCATGCTAGTAACAGGTTCTCCGGAAGATATGAGACACTATTGTGGTTCAGTAAAACTGATGATTATATCTTTAATCTGGATAATGTCAGAATTCCCTCAAAATACCCTGGCAAACTGGCTTTTAAGGGACCAAAGAAAGGTAAGCCATCTGGAAATCCTCTGGGGAAAAATCCTAGTGATATTTGGGAAATCATGGCACAGGATTGGGAAACAGGTATGTGGGATATTCCAAATGTAAAATCAAATCATCCAGAAAAAACAATACATCCTTGTCAATTCCCGGTAGAGCTTGTTGATAGATGTGTATTGGCATTAACTAATGATAATAGTTGGGTCCTTGATCCATTTGCTGGAGTTGGTTCGGCAATAATCTCTTCCATTAGAAACAATAGGAATGCAATAGGTATTGAAAAAGAAGAAGAATACTGCAAAATTGCCCTCAAGAGAATAGAAGACTTAAGAGAAGGCAAGTTGAAGATAAGGCCAATGAATAAGCCTATTCATAAACCATCAGGTAATGAAAAAGTGTCACAAATTCCCAAAGAGTGGCAACAAATACAGAACCAACCTGGTCTTTCATTCGAACAAAAAGCCAAAAATGAAAATATCACAGAAGTATTCACATCTGAACGGTGAAGAATACTTAATTGTCCATCATAATAACCTGTATAAAGAAATAATGCAGGTGGTTAATAGTATAAATGCCACAGAGTACCTGACAAAGGTAAGCCAGGAAAAAACTATGCCTGGGGCAATGCTTTTCAGCCCAATTGAGCTTAATAAAGCCTTTAACAATGAATTTAAAGCTTTAGGCTGGTCTGAAAGTAGATACAAGTATTATATTACAACAGATCAGAGACTTCTTCCAGAATTGATAACCCTTCCTTATGATAAACAGAGGGACTTTCTTATCTCTAAAGGAGTTACCCATCCTATTTCTTCGTATAAACAAACAGATTTTGTAAAAGATCAAATAGCGGTTGAAGTTCAATTTGGAAAATATGCTTTTGTTGCCTTTGATCTGTTCGTAAAACACTTGCTTTTCTACTCAGGTGGAGTAATAAATCTTGGTATTGAAATTTTGCCGACCAAAACCATGCAATCAAAGATGAGTAGCGGAGTAGCATATTATGAAGGTGAGGTTTACAATATCCTCAGACATGGTCGTAACAATCCACCTGTACCATTGCTCATTCTTGGCATAGAACCTTGAAGGGAACTGTAGTTAACAGGTCGGTATATGTCATTGGCTTTTCCGCACCGCGACTGGTTTTTGCGCGCCGATCCAACAGACCGGCACACCAAAACCAGTTGGTGCTTTATCGGCCCGGCCTAGCGGCTGAAGCCGCCGGGCAAAAACCATTGCGCGGTGCGGCCCTGCCCCGGCTCCCGCCAGGGTCTCCCTCATGGCGTCACGATTTTTTACGTACCCCAAAACTTTGTTATGAAAAGAATAAAACTACATACCATCACGAGTGCAAAAAAAGCACTATAGATTGTTTATTCCGGCCATATCTCGTGACCCTGGCCAAAAGCAGATTCCCTGTCACGGCTTCCATTATCAAAACAACAAAAACGCCTTATAATGCCGCGCCATCAGCACCAAATTAAAATGAACCGCTGCTATTAACATGAAACTTAAAAAAATGAGATATATAGTACTTTTATTAAGTATGTTTGTTGGATATGGATGTTCAAATACTATCAATAAAAATCCAATTCAGACAGTAAATACAAAATCTATTATTGATACAATCCGACTGAAAAGTTTACCTTCAATTGGAGACATTCTTGGTGATTCAATTAGATTGACCGGTAATAATAGAGGACTCCTGGTTAATAGCTCTGAAATTTGCACTTCAACAACCATCTTAAATAATGGAATAATTTTTGATATTGCCTGGGATAAGGATTACC
>WXFE01000257.1 GCA_009881065.1 Bacteroidales bacterium
GTGCGGTGAAGTACAGGCACCGGAATAATGGAGCCGGGTGCGGTGAAGTACAGGCACCGGACCAACTGAGCCGGCTGTCAGACAGTATTCCCTGCTCCGCATTGTCAGGGTGCTTATAGCCTTATATCAAGACACACTGGTTGGAACACTACCAATACCAAATACTTCCGTGCTATTCGCCCCGTATCCGGACTCTTTCTACTCTTCACAACGCATTACTGAAAATATTTCATTTTTCAGGCAGCGTTTCGGCAGTTTATTTCGTATTAGGTAATAAGGAAATCAGGTGTATGGGAACAGGATGCAATAA
>WXFE01000258.1 GCA_009881065.1 Bacteroidales bacterium
GTTTGCTATTTCGTAACACGTTCACGGGCCATCCTTATGACCGTGGCCTTGCCAAGCCTGATATAGTCAAGCAGGGGTCTTTTTGCCGGACAGGTGTATGCACAAGCCCCGCACTCCATGCAATCAGTGATCTTCTCCTGCTCTGCCTTCTCATACATCGCCTTCTGCGCGAGGACCGAGATGAGCCACGGCTCGAGACCCATGGCACATACCGATGAACACTTTCCGCACCTGATGCATGGCATGACCTCTGCACGCCTCGATACATCAGCAGGAAACATGATGATCCCCGAGGTTCCCTTCGTGACAGGAACATCAGTCATCGCCAGCGCCTTGCCCATCATAGGGCCGCCGCTGACCACCTTGCCGGTGTCATCAGGCATGCCTCCTGTAGCCTCAATAAGCGCTGTTACGGGTGTGCCGATGCGGACAAGGAAATTGCCGGGGTTCTTTACCGACATCCCGGTGACGGTCACCACCCTCTCAATCAGCGGCTTGTTCTTCTGAACTGCCTCGTAAACGGCAAACGAAGTCCCTACATTCTGAACCACCACACCAACATCCACGGGAAGCCCGCCGGACGGAACCTCACGACCGGTACAGGCCTTGATGAGCTGCTTCTCACCACCCTGCGGATACTTGACCTTAAGAGGCTGAACAGTAATGCCTTTGTAATCCATTGCAAGTTCCGTAAGATGGCAGATGGCGTCAGGCTTGTTTGCCTCAATGCCTATTACCGCGTTTTCAACACCGAGGGCCTTCATGATTATTGAGGCGCCAGTCAGAACCTCGGCACCCTTCTCAAGCATCAGCCTGTGGTCCGAGGTAAGATATGGCTCGCACTCCACTCCGTTGATAATCAGTATGTCACACTTCTTGCCGGCAGGGACGGTAAGCTTGATATGGGTGGGGAAGGTCGCACCTCCCATGCCCACGAGGCCGCACTGCTGACACCTCTCTATTATCTGCTCACGCGACAATGTGATCTCCTTAACCAGTGTGGCACTTCGGTCAATTGAATCAATCCATTCGTCCCCTTCGACATCAATCACAACAGCAGTCTGCTTGTAACCGGTGGTGTCAACCACGGTGTCGATCCTGTTCACCTTGCCGGAAACCGGCGAATGGATGTTCGTTGAGACAAACCCTTTGGCCTGGGCAATTACCTGTCCGGTCTTCACTGCTGTGCCCTTCTCAACTACAGGCACTGACGGAGCTCCGATGTGCTGTGAGACCGGCACCGTTACCTGCGACGGAACGGGAAGAATAAGTACCGGCCTGTCAGCCGTCAGCTTGTTCTCTGGCGGGTGGATGCCACCCTTCGGAAATGTCTTTAACACGTTTATGGTTATTTTTCAGATTGTACGGAAAGTTTTCTTTCTCAGTATTAAGGTCAGCCTGATGGTTTCTCAGCCTGACCAGCGCACCGTTAATCAGTTCACCGCTGCATCGGCCGGCTCGGCCGGCTTCGCTTCCTTAACCGGGAAACCGATCTCCAATATAGCGCCTGTGGGGCACTCCTGCACGCACTTGCGGCAAAGCCTGCACTTGAACGAGTCAATATAAGCCACGTTGTTCTCAATGGTTATTGCCTCGTAGGAGCATACCTTCACGCACTTGCCGCATCCTATGCATGCCGCAGTGCATGCCTTGCGTGCCGGACCGCCCTTGTCCCTGTTGACGCACGAGACATAAATCTTGCGATCCTTCTTGTTGCGCTTGCGAAGCTCGATGATGCTGCGCGGACATGCCTTGACACAGGCCCCGCACGCAACACACTTCTCATCGAGAATAACCGGCAGCTGAGTAACGGGATCGAGGTATATCGCATCAAACTTGCATGCCGTCACACAGTCGCCGCATCCCAGGCACCCATACTGGCAGCCTGTCTGTCCACCATATAGTGAATGCGCAACACGGCAACTGACAGCACCATCATAGTACGACGTCCGGGTCGCGTTGTCAGGAGTACCGTTGCACCTCATGACAGCCACTTTTGGCTCCACCGCAACAGACTGACGGTCAAGGATAACAGCTATTTTGCCCATTGTTTCGGCTCCGCCGACAGGGCAGTTAAGTCCTTCGAAAGATGTTGAATTTACCAGTGTTTCCGCGAATGCGCGACACCCGGTATAGCCACATCCTCCACAGTTGGCACCGGGCAGTGCCTCTGTAACCGTATCAATGCGGGGATCTTCAACCACCCTGAATTTCTGCGCCACAAAATAGAGAATAATCGCGGCAAGCAGGCCCAGGGTGCTCAGCATCACGATAGTCAATAGAACGGTTGAACTCATAAGTCAGACCTTTATTTTGAATTCAAATTTTTCACCAATGCGGCCTCTCAGCAACCATACAGCCAGGTACCAGCATCCAATAGCTGCAAAAGAGATCAGGGCGGAAGCCAGTTCACCCGCACCGGCCAGCAGAGCAGCTACAAATGCAGTGACAAGCACGATGAAGGGAATAATGTAACCTATGAGAAGCGCACCGAAACCCTGCGAGAGCTTCATCTCAACCCTGACATTGTCACCGGGATGGAGGGGCACGTCACACTTCGCAGTAATGATTCTGCTCTCTGATTTTCCGGCAGAACATACTGACTTTGCATGACAACCCGAACAGGCCCCGGCAACAAGAATCTCAACCTCGGCTGTGCCGTCGCCGGGAACACTCAATACCTTCCCCTCATGAGCAATGGTTTCTCCCCGTGGCATCAATGGATAATTGAAATGACAATTTTACGGAATTACCGGGAAAAAAGATATAATAATGGTCATTATTTTAATTAACAGGCTGGTAAGTTTCTGCTAATAGACACATAATCAATTAATAAGATCACTCATTTTAGGAAAGATAATCAGTTCTGATAATCAGGTAGTTATGAGCAGTCATTTGGAAACCATAGATAACTATT
>WXFE01000259.1 GCA_009881065.1 Bacteroidales bacterium
TGAGCACCATGCCTTTACAGAGACCGTGAGGCATCAGGTGGAATCCTCGGAACCTCTGAGGAAGAACCTGTGGCAGCAAACTGTCGTGGCTAAGATAAACAATCAGGCTGCGTTGCTTGAACTTACAGGCATTGAGGCTAAGAACATGAATTATTGGGCTGGTTCTGTGCGTAGTGGTGATCCTGACAATTATGAAGCCAGGGCAGCTTCATTTTACTGGACTGCGCTTTTCGGCATTGAATCGGAATTCCGGAGGCACAGGCATGGTGAACCGCCCAACAATCTTTTGAATTATGGTTATGCAATACTGCGGGCTGTTATTGCACGGTCACTTGTTGCTTCCGGGCTAATGTCCTTTCTGGGTATTCATCATCGTAATAAGT
>WXFE01000260.1 GCA_009881065.1 Bacteroidales bacterium
CCGCGGGTTCGAATCCCGTTTCCCGCTCGTTGACAATCAGGAGTTTAGCCTTGTAACGGGGCAAGCTCCTGATTTTTGTTTATTAATATGAAAAATTTGTCGAACTTTGGTATTAATTGGATTTATTTTTGATGTGAAAATATTAATACTAAACCTGATACCATGAAAAAGATAGCATTTGTATGTCTTCTCTCATTCATCATTATATCCTGCAAAAATCATTATGATGAATATCCTGATAATCCTGCCTGGTTAAATGCCAGAATTGCCCATATGGAAACGGTTGATTATTATTACGGTACGAAAGTATTTTTATACGAATGGCATTCTGCCTTCTATTATTGGATATCCATACCTATATCATCCTGTATGATGTGCGAATTCTATAATTATGCAGGAGATGAGGTATTGACACCAGATAATATTGATGATTTCCAGAAAAATGGCAAAATGATTAAGATTGTCTGGCAAAGAGATAAATTCTAACCAGACACCGTTAGTTTGTTAAAACCTCTTCCAGCCTGAAACAATAGTATCAGAACCCTATTCGCCGGCATATGTGCAGAGTCACACGTGGCAGCAATTCCGGATGGCCTGTAGCCATCTTTCATTGCGCGTATCCGCATCTCTTTTTGAATGGCATGGAGCCAGCTATTGCACCTCCTCCAGCAGCCTGATAACCTGCTGCTCAGGATCCTCCGAATTTTCCCTGAAAACGCTGTTGATCTGTTTTGACCATGACGGGAACAATCTGGAGAGCGATTTCCTGTTGAGCTGAACCCTGTGTAGTATGGAGTCGCTGCCCATCAGGTAGTACTTGTCATTCGGGACATACTCATCATACCGTTTGTCAGGATTGTATAAACCTGTAAAGCTGGCCTCAAGGAAATCCCTGTCAGGAATTTTGATGAATAGATGCGGACCCTCGTATAAAACCTGATAAAACCTGTTTCCTCTGAGTTCCCGGTCAAATTTAAGTCCATCAGTAGTTCTGAACAGCAGGTCCCTCTCTCCGTCATGAATAATCAATTCCTCAATCCACGAGGAGGCAACTTCAAGAAGATCACCGGAAGATGACAATACGAACAACATTGTATTTCTGACAACATCAATGTCGATTTTCACCTCAAAAAGTTCCGGTTCACCTTTAAGTTTTACCGTGGAAGGAAGAAGGGTATCAAGCATTCTGGGTGAGCCCCTGACTCCCTGATATCTATCATCAAAACCTGATATTGTGCTGTAGAGTGAGGGATCAGTAAGCGCCTGCAGGTTCTGTTCACTTGTCATGCCAACTCTGACACCCATTTTATCCTGACCTCCGGAGTTAACAGATATCAGGATCAAAGAAACGAATAAGCAACCTATTTTCTTCATAGCCTGAGTTTTTGTGTTTACAGCAAGCCCGGAATACCGACTGATTTATACAAATATACGAAATCAGCCTTATGCATTGCTTGAATGATTCCATAAAAACTGAGAATTCATTCACCTGTTTTTCAGGCATCAGGATGCGGAGAATGTATTCGGGCTGGAAGAGTAGGGTGGTGAATCATCATCAGAACTGCCTGAGCAATGCAATTCGTTTTTCGATGGGAGGGTGGGTCATAAACAGGGTACCGATTGAAAATGATACCGGCCTTACTTTCTTGTCCCTTGGGTTGTCAATGAACATCTGTGCGACATCATTTCGCTTG
>WXFE01000261.1 GCA_009881065.1 Bacteroidales bacterium
GTTATAAAGGTGATCATCGACAGGAGAGAAGGTCTGTTTCATGTGGGGCGCAGCCAGCATGACTCTCCCGAAGTGGACCAGGAGATACTTGTCAGAGCCGCCGGAAAGATTGAGCCCGGCACCTTCGCAGATGTGAAGATAACCGGGTCAACCGAGTACGATCTGTATGCGGAACTATTGCAGTAAAGTTGACGACAGATGCCGGCAGGGCATCAGGCCATTGTTAAATCATGCAGTAATGCAGACAACAGGTACCGGCAGGGCATCAGGCCATTGTTAAATCATGCAGTAATGCAGACAACAGGCACCGGCAGGGCATCAGGCCATTATAAAAGCATGCCGGCAACAATACCTCAGTGATTCGTAACCAGGCAAATCGCAAATTG
>WXFE01000262.1 GCA_009881065.1 Bacteroidales bacterium
GTACAGCAGGTATCTGCCTGACACCTTCCATACATTCAATGAAGGGAAAGAGCTGTTCGGCACAGCCGGTGAAAAAGAGTTCATAACGCAGGCCTATTCGCAGTGCAGCAGTATCTCGGTTGATTATGGCATTATGGAAAAGGCAGATAACGTGTATGTTATATGCACTGACCTGGGCTGGTCAGACCTGGGTACCTGGAGCTCGCTCTATCTTCAGTCAGAGCATGACAGGAATGACAATGCCGTGCTGAATTCGAAAGCACTGACCTACAATTCCGAGGGCAACATAATCAGCCTGCCGCAGGGAAAGATTGCGGTAATACAGGGTCTGGATGACTATATCATCATTGACAGCGGTGATGTTCTCCTGATTGTATCGCGCGATCAGGAACAGAATATCAAAACATACCTGAATGATGTCGGCCGGGAGGCCGGGGAAAATTACCTGTAATCATTTGGTATATAAATGCATTGCAGGAATGTGCCTATATGCAGGCAGCGACGGGTCTGAGACCTGTCGGTACGTGGCATGATTCATGATTTTACATATATAAACGCACAACGGCGGGTCTGAGGCCCGCCGTTGCATCATTTCAAATCCTGATCCTAATCCTAATATTCCCAAAGATCCTGTTCAAAATTGAAAATCTCATTTTTGATTCTTTCCGCTTCGAATATTTGTGAAGAGCCCATCTTGTACTGGTTGATTGACCTGTCATCGTAGACGTTGGATTCGGCAACGATGTACCCGCTGAACCTGCGTTGCAGCATCAGGTCCTCAAAGGAGATACGCTGGGCGTCATTGAACGAGTTGAATGCCTCGCTGGCAGCCAGTGCCTGCCTTACATCCTCGTACCTTATCCAGAAGAGACGTCTCTTGACGAGTCTGGAGGTGATGGGGTCATAGCCCATGTAGATGGGGCATATACCTATTATACGGACATCAAGGCGCGAATGCTTCTTGTCAAAGAACCACTCCTCGAGCAGCATGAGCTGTTTGATGTCTGAAGGGTTCTCCATATTGGTCACGGTAGAGTCATGCTCCAATCCATCTGCTCCAACCACAGCAATGGTCAGGGTGTCACGGTTCATCTTGGCAGCGATGTCATTATACGTGGTAGGTACTGTCATGGCATCACCATCGGTGGCCGGAACTCTTCCCGAGAGGATCTCGTTGAGGAGGATACCCGAGAAGTTCATCCTTCCGTCTGACATCTCAGATTTGAACCGGTTCTCATCCGCATCATACTTAAGTGACGGATAGTAGAGGTTCAGGTTCATCTTTTCCCTCAGGTCGATTATCC
>WXFE01000263.1 GCA_009881065.1 Bacteroidales bacterium
ACGGTATATGGCTGACGGTTTTGACTCTACATAGGCATATACATAATCAGGATTTGATCTTGCAATGGCCAGCCCGATGCGCCCGACCTCTTCCGGCAGTCCGCCACTCACCTTCTCGAAGGTATCACCTCCGTTGCGGGTAAGCCACAGGCCTGATCCCTCTGAAGAGGAACGGAAGAACCAGGGCCAGCGCTGGTGATCCCACATGGCCACGAAAATCTTTCCGGGGTTGGAGGGATCCATAACCATGTCAGCCACTCCGGAGGTCTCGTTGGTGAAGAGCAGCCTGTTCCATGTGAGCCCTCCGTCGGTGGATCGGTAAAAGCCTCTCTCGGTGTGTGGCGCCCAGGGATTGCCGATGGCACCGGCATAGATTACGTCAGGATTGACAGGGTCAACGATGATACGGTGAATGTACCGGGTCAGTTCAAGGCCCACGCACTTCCAGGTACGGCCGCCGTCAAGGCTTTTGTATATGCCGTAGCCTCCGGTGACACTGTTGCGCGGATTGCCCTCGCCGGTGCCTGCCCAGACAATGTCAGGGCGTTGAGGATCAACAGCCAACGCACCTATAGAGGCAACTGCCTCATTATCAAATATAGGCGTGAAGGTGGTGCCTGCATTCAATGTTTTCCAGAGCCCTCCTGAGGCAGTGCCCACGTAAAACACATTTTCGTTCCGCGGGTCAACAGCAAAGGCTGTAACCCTGCCGCTCATGCCACCCGGACCGATATTCCTGGGTTTGATGCCGTCGAAAAGTGACATGTCAGTTTTCTGTCCTGTCACAAGCACTGCAATCATTATCATTACAGCTGATAAGATGGTTCTTCTGATCATCATTGTCTCTGTTTTTACGGACACAATTTAGATAAATAATCGAATTGGTTCAGTATGGCCGGAGGTGTTGTACAATACCCTGTCAGGCCAGGATCAGGTAAACTGCCGGCCTCTTGTCCAGCTCCGGTATCTGGCTGCGCCACTCTGCCACGCTCATGGTACGTATGAACTCTGTAGGGAGGGAGATGTCAGCCGCAATGCACAACCTGGTTGAGGGCTGACAGACTGCAAGGATATCCTTGATCATCTTTCCGTTCCTGAATGGTGTCTCCATGAAGATCCGGGTGCTGCCGCCGGCGGAGAGCCTCTCCAGCTCTCTGACAGCCTTGCGGCGGCCCTGCGGATCAACAGGCAGGTAACCATGGAACGAGAACGACTGGCCATTCAATCCTGATGCAACCAGCGCGAGCATGACCGATGAAGGACCTGTGAGCGGCACAACCCTGATGCCACGCCGGTGGGCTTCAGAAACAATTATATTACCAGGGTCAGCCAGGCCCGGCATACCCGCCTCACTCATCACCCCTGCATCAGAACCGCCGGACACCCTGACGAAAAAATCTTCCAGGCCTGCCGCGTCAGAGTGCTTGCCGATAGGGAAGAAGAGGGTACTGTCAATGGGGAAAGTCCTGTCAAGGCTCCTCAGCCATCTCCTCGCCGTCCGTACTTCCTCTACTGCAAATAGCCTGATAGACAACGTGATGTCACGTACTCCCGGGGGAATGGAGAGATTCGGATCGGCCTCACCCAGTGAAACCGGAATCATATAGAGTGTTCCGCTCATGTCAACGACTGATTGTACTGTAAACTTACATAAAAACAACCTTTTTTCACAAATCCCTGTATTCATGACTGAATCAATCCGCCAAAAAAGAGCATGACCGGAGGCTCTCGTTACCGTGATCTGGAGACTCCTGTACTCCGGACCTGTCTGGTCACTGGTCACCTGGT
>WXFE01000264.1 GCA_009881065.1 Bacteroidales bacterium
TGAAATGCTATAATCATACCCTGTATGGCCGAACTTTCAGCTGACAGCTGCATGTGCCTCCGGGGAGGTCAGAGTGCTATGATTATACCCTGTATGGCCGCGGTCTCAGCTGACAGCTGCAGAAGCCGCCAGGTGTGCTACCTGGAAATTTCCACACTGACCCGGCCTATCCTTCCGCCCATCACGGGATTGAGCTTGGAAACCCTGACGGTTGCCTTGCGGATACCCGTCAGTTCACCATACAGGGCATCAAGAATACGCGTTGCAATATGCTCCAGGAGGTTGGATGTCTTCTCCATCTCCCTCTTGACTATCAGATATGCAGTCTGGTAATTGAGCGTGTCACGCAATTCATCACTTTTCCCGGCTTTGTCTGTATCAGTATCAATGGTCACGTCAACCACGAAATGACTCCCGACAATCTGTTCCTCATGGTAGTGCCCGTGAAAGGCATAAAACTCCATTTCTTCAATTCTGATCACTCCCATGAGATTCCTTTCGTTTTTTATATAACTGATAAACAATAAGATACTAAAAAATATATCAGTGTGAGTAAAATAAAGATCAAGTATTTTGGTTTATAAAATAAACTAGTTTATATTTGTACCGGACTTTTAATCACAATCAGAACGTAAAATTAACAAAAGCCATGGAAAATGAAGAAAAATTGATGACCGGGGAAGAGGGTTTCAGGGTCATTGCAGAGATGATCAACAAGACGAGGGTGAGTGTCACCCAGGCAAGTTTTCATCTTCTTTTATGGGGCTGGCTGGTTTTTGCCTGCAGCCTTATGGAATTCCTGCTCAGGAAGTATGCCGGATGGGCTGAATCGTGGCAGGTATGGTATGCAGTCATTGCAGGGGTAATTGTATCTTTCGCCTATGGTTTTGCGAAGGGGAAAAAGGAGAGAATCTTTACCTACGGGACAAAGATTTATGTATGGAGCTGGGTTGCATTTTTATTGGCCCTGGTGATTCTTTTCATTGTTTTTCCGCTTGAGACCGGCGAGGTGTCAACATACGTTCTGCTGATGGCGGGAATCCCGTTGCTCATTTCAGGAGTGGTGCTGAATTTCCGGCCGATGATGCTGGGCGCTGCTGCCTTCTGGCTGCTTGCACTGGTTGCGCACTTCGGCGGTGACACTGCATCAGGGTTGGCAATGCCAACAGCGATGATTATCGGATATCTTATTCCGGGTTATATTCTCAGAAAAAGGGGCAGCCATGACACAATTCAGGGATCTTGATCCGCTGCTGCATTCGCAGTTGAGGCTGGCGATAATGTCAATTCTGATAAGCGTTGACAGCGCCGATTTCATCTATCTGCGGGAGAAGACTGAAGCGACAGCAGGCAATCTCAGCGTGCAGATAGGGAAGCTGAAGGAGGCGGGTTACATCTCGGTGAAGAAGAGCTTCGGGGAGA
>WXFE01000265.1 GCA_009881065.1 Bacteroidales bacterium
GGCTGACACCAACATGCGTGAGTCCATCTCCAAACCGCCTACTTCGGGAGGAGAGAAGAAGAAATAGCCACCTCAATAATTCCCTTGGGGGATACTACTGCTGCAGTTGAGCAATGACTGACAGCGGCTATGGTCATTTATCCGGCCCGGGTTTCCGGGATATGGCTACTGCCGGGCGAGGAATGGCAGCGATAACGATTACTTCTCCTGCCGGTTTTCCGGTATAGGATAACTTCTGGCCGCTAACTGGCAACTGCGGGCTATGAGCTACTCCAGGTAGAAAAGTATCATTTTCTCAAGCGCCTCCTGGCACACTTCACAGAACCCGTCTGCCACGTTGCTCTTCATGCGGCAGTCATATGAGGGCCTGTATATTCCTCTGGCGGAGTAGCCCCCTCCCTCAAAGAGGCCGGTAACACCGATATACCTCTTATCATTTGGCGTTGGTATGGGTACTGACTTGGCTATCAGATCCTTCCATTTGGCATCAAAATTCACCCTTGTGGTAATATTTGGTTCCCAGGGTTCCACATCGAGAGGATAAAACTCTTCATATGCCACCTCTGAGGAGTAATACTCATCTCCCAGTCCGGCAAATCCGTGACCGAACTCGTGCGTCAGCACCATTGGGGTAAGATTGTGATCAGCCGTGACGGCGCTGTAGTAGTTATACACTCCGCCACCGCCGTATCTGGGGCTGTTGATGAGCACTATGATCTGGTCATGCGGGGCTGAAGCGGCGTAGTCATTGAGCCTGTGTATACTCTGTGTGGTCAGGTAGCGGTCAACATCGAAGGTGTAGTAGCTTGAGCTGAGAGCAGTATTGACATAGATTCCTTCTCCCGGCACATCCGTTCCGGATTGCTGAGAGGGAGCTTCAACGGCCCAGATATTTATGCGGTCTTTGTATTTGTCAAAGGGCGCTTCAGCGAAGAGGTACTCCGCCATCCGTTTGACATCGTTCCGGAACTTTTCCATCTCAGCGCTGGTGTAACCTTCGGCAATGAATGCGATATCAAGTGAGGTATGGGGATCGCCGCTGCCGGCTATTCGGGTTGCCAGGGAGGCTTCAGGTTTCTCCCTGGTAATGAAATAGCTGGCAGGGTCAATTGCCGTCTCGTACAGTCTGGAGAACTGGCCGTCGCGTCCCCTGATGCTCAATACGAAATTGACCTTGTTTTTCGGAAAAGGGAAGGTTGCAACTTCCTGGAAAACGCGTTCCATCTGCTTCGCTTCGGCGGTGGTCTGCCACTCCTGGTATAGGGTGCAGAATCCGCGCGAGTAAATCAGTTTCCCGGTAACGGCATCAAAAATCTCGTACCTGAAATTGCCGTAATTGAACGGATCAATCAGGTTGACCAGTGAGCCTCCCCAGAAGGGTTCCTCCCTGAAGGAGACAGGAAATACTTTGGTTGTTGTGCTGTTGCCGGCCATTACGAAATCAAACCTCATGGTGCGGTCAGTGAAATAATCATCGAATGCAACCTGGGCCTGAAGTGAAAGTGCCAGGAACAAAAGCGGTAATACTGAGAAAGACTTCATGATTTGGCAGTTTTACTGCGTAAAGGTAGTAAACAGGCTGCCACAAAAAAAGATAATTAGTAAATTCACCCGCGTAAAAAAAGTTGATAATGTTCAAATCATTCGATCCGATAATGGCAGTCAGGGGGCTCCTCGCGAGTCTGGGGATGCCGGCTTCAGCCGTTTCATGGCTGAGTACGGTCATCCTGGTGGCTGCAGTGGGCCTCCTGGCCTGGCTGTCATATAATTTTACCCGTGTCATCCTCGTCAGGGTATTTACCTGTATCGTAAGGCGTTCGCGGTCAGCGTATGACGACAAGTTCCTCGAGACGAAGATGTTCAAGCGCCTGGCAATGATCGTGCCCGGAGTCATTGTCTATTACCTGGCAAGCTGGATGCTTAGCGCGAATCCCGGATGGCTCATATTTGCCCATAAGACCGCCGCGCTCTATATAGTGATTTACGCTACCCTGACACTGACCGCATTCATCGAGGGATGGCACCAGGTCTGGCTGATGCAGCCCATTTCTACAGGGAGATCAATCAAACCTTACGTGCAGATAGTCAAGGTGCTGGTGGCATTTGCCGGAATTCTGATCATGATTTCCGTTCTCTTCAGGGTGTCTCTTACAAGTGTTTTTGCAGGACTGGGCGTGGCAACAGCCGTACTGGCAGTGGTATTCAAGGATACACTGCTGGGCCTTGTGGCCAGCGTACAGCTCTCAACCAACAATATGGTGAAGCTGGGCGACTGGATAACGATCCCCGGAAGGAACATCGACGGTACGGTTATTGACCTGACACTCTATACGGTTAAGGTCGAAAACTTTGACAAGACGATACTCACGGTGCCTACCTATGCCCTGATATCAGAATCTTTTCAGAACTGGAAGGGGATGCAGGATTCAGGGGTAAGAAGGATCAAACGGGAAATCCGCATTGATGTACGTTCAATTGTCTTTGTGACGCCTGAACTGCTGGACTCCGTCTCTGAGAGGATGAACGTGGCGAAGTGGCTCTCAGAAAACAATGAAGATATAGAGGAACTCAGGAATGGCGGGTCCACCTCACTTACGAACCTCGGGGCATTCAGGGCTTACATGGTTGAATATCTCAAAAATCATCCTCATATTGATCCCATGATGCCTGTGATGCTGCGTGACATGCCTCCCACGGACACAGGCATGCCGGTGGAGATATACTGTTTCAGCAAGATTAATACATGGGTGCCGTTTGAGAGTGTTCAGTCATCAGTGGTCGATTATGCATATGCCATGGTGGGCCAGTTTGGGCTGAAACTCTTCCAGAGTCCCTCCGGGGAAGACCTTGAGGCTCTCAGGAGCGTGACAAATCAAAGTGTAAAAAAACAAAATGATAAGATATGAGTAAGAACTATAATGAAAAGCTGACCGCCTTTATCAGGGCCGGTATCGATGACAAACCTGTTACTCCACGATATGATCCCTTCTGGCAGTCATTGCGCTCAACGGGAACAGAGCTCTGGCTTGACACCGGTGACATGGATGAAGCTGAGGCTAACTGGACTGCCGAGATGACCGCACTTACAACAAACAATACGCTTCTGAACAACGAGATTCAGAAGGGGATATATGATTCGTTCGTGCCGCAGGCGCTGGAACTGGTCAGTCATCTTACCATCAATGAGCAGGTGAAAGAGATAGCCTTTATTCTGAATGCCCGTCACGGTCTTCGTCTCGCGAAGAAGTTCGGTGGGATGGTAAGTGTTGAACTGCATACCGATACGGCATATGACATTGATGCCATCGTTTCATACGGACTGCGCTACAGGGAGCTCTGTCCGGAGCAGTTCATCGTTAAGGTTCCCTATACCCCTGAAGGACTTATTGGTGCCCGGTTATTGCATGACATGGGAGTGCGGATCAACTTAACCCTTGAGTTCAGCACCCGCCAGAATGTGCTGGTGACCCTGATAGCCAGGCCTGACTACCTGAATGTGTTCCTCGGAAGGATAGGGGCATTCATTGCTGACAACAAGCTGGGTGACGGCAGCGGTGCAGGAGAGAACGCTTTGCTTGCATCACAGTCATGGGTTACGCGGTTATCTGCTGAGACAGGCTCGAAGACCAGGCAGATAGCTGCCAGCCTCAGGAATTACACTCAGCTTGACCTGCTGGCAGGAGCCGATGTCTATACCATCCCGCCGAAGGTGGCAGCTGCCGGCAGGAAATCACTCGGCGGTCTCTTCGAGAGCAGGCTTGCACAGCGCTATGATGTGCCTCTGAACGATGATGCGGCAGGACTGGGAATTGAAAAATTCTGGGAGGTGCCGGATTCGGTTGTTGAGCTGGGCAGACAGCTTGGGAAGGAGGTTCCGGCTTATGGTGAGGAGATTGTTGCAAAGGCGCACGAGGCAGGAGTGGGTGACATGTTCCCGGTGATGGATCCTGAGGAGAAGGAATGCATTGCTGCGGAAGGAAAGATACCGGTTCTTTCTTCATGGAAGGAACGGATTCTCTCAGGAAACCTCTCCCCCGACACCCTGCTGACCCTTGCCGGCCTGGCCTCATTCACTGGTGACCAGAAGCAGTTGGATGACCGGGTAAGAGGACTGATAGGCTGATAGAATTGCAGGACTGTCAATACGTGGTATCTGAATTCTTCACCATGGTAAAGGTATTGACAGGCGTTCATAAGAACTATCTCAGGTTTTGCTGCCTGGCTCCCCTCTGCCTTATAACCTCATATAGGATGATTCCTGCTGAAACGGATACATTAAGTGATCCGATGGAGCCTGTGATGGGTATGGAAACCTGTGCGTCAGACAACCCCAGCAGTTCGCGGCTGATCCCCTTCTCTTCCGAGCCGAGAATCACAACCAGTGGTCCGGTCAGTGCGGCAGCGCTTACCGTGCTGTCAGCCTTCTCAGTGGCAGCCACGGCTTTCACTCCTGACTCCTTCAGGTAGGTCAGGCACTTTGTCAGGCTCTTCACCCGGCATACCTGGAAAGTGCTGAGGGCCCCGGCTGATGCCTTGACCGCATCGGCAGATATCCTTGCGGAATTTTTTTCAGGGATGATCACCGCGTGTGCTCCGAAACAGTGTGCTGACCGCACGATGGCTCCGAAGTTGCGCACGTCACTGACGCCGTCGAGCATCAGCAGGAGCGGTTCGCCGCCCTCTTCAAAAATACCGGGCAGGATATTCTCAATATCCTGGAATTCTATTGCAGAGAGCCATGCTATTACCCCCTGATGGTTCTTGCGGGTTATGGAATCAAGCTTCTCCTGCGGCACCACCTGCCATGGCACGGCAAACTCGTTCACCACCTGCATCAGCTCATGGTACTGTCCGCCGCGGAGTCCCTGGCGGACCAGCACACGGTCTATCTGCCTGCCTCCCCTGATGGCTTCCATGACAGGGTGCATCCCGAAAATGAATTCCTTTTCGCTGTATCTCATTATAGTTGCTCTTTTATTCCGGGACTGATCGGCCCGTCGCTCTGCGCTATCCCCTGAACAGGTCTGTCATTACAACATCGCCTCCTGGTACGGGGCCTTATAATCCTTTCGCTCTGAGCTATCCCCTGAACAGACCTGTCATTACCGCATCACCTCCTGGTGCGGGGCCTTATAATCCTTTCGCTCTGCGCTATCCCCTGAACAGGTCTGTCATTACAACATCACCTCCTGGTACGGGGTCATAAAATTCCTTCGCTCTGCGCTATCCCCTGAACAGACCCGTCATTGCAGCTCTTGCGGGTTATCCAGCCTGAACACCTTGCCCTCGCGCCACCGCGCAACAGCTATATCCCAGTAACTTACCGGTGTTCCTGCACGGTTCAGAACGAAATCATTGTCTGAAAAAAGGTTCTTCTGCTTGCGGAAATTAAACCAGAGGTACTGATCTTCCATGACATAGCGTGAGCCCCAACGGCTCTTCACAGGAGGTCTCTTGTAACCCCAGCTCTCTCCCTCGGCATTCTTATAGACCTTGTCAGGCGGCCCGTACATTATGTATATCATGCCCCTGTCAGTGAGCCATCCGGCCTTGTAGGAGGAGAAGTAATAGTTTGCAAAAAGCGTGCGGTTATAGTAAATCCTGATCAGCTCCTTCGATCTCTCGATGCTTCCGGTACGTTCAAGCCAGAAGTTATCGAGCGCCAGCTTCGGTTTTTCCGATGTGAGCATTTCATCCATCTCCTGTGGTGTGGCGATATATGCCAGCGGAGGGATCATTGTCTCAGGCCGGGCCATGGAAGGGTGATCAGGACCGAAGTTGCAGAGCACGAGACCCTCACGGATCAGACTGTCAACGGAGATCAGATAAATGCCCGGGTTAGGGAACATGAGGGGAAGGGTGTCTGACCATGCCAGTGGAACGATTGCTTCAGGTTCCGGCGCTATTGTCACCTCGGGAAGGATGGTTGACGGGGACGGGGGGATTGCCGTAACAGCCTTGTAATAGAACAGCCACAGCGTGTCAGGCTGCAACGACGGGGCGAGAATGTTGACATACTGGTCAACCTTCACTGTGCGGCTGAACACTTCGTTTTTGGTAAAATGGTCACGCACCTTATAGCTGAGACCGCTGTACCTGCCTGTACGCTCGAAATCAATGAACAACTGCCGGGTACGCTGCCTGATGAGGTCAATGATCTTAATTTCAGCAGTGTATGAGTTGCCGTCATGTGCAGACAAGGGGGGCCGGAATGAGTATTCACCGCCAACCTCCTCACGTTTGATGTCATACTTGAAGGTCGATGTATCTGCCAGCACCCCTCCAAAAGTATTGTCATAGAGCCTTACCGAGACCAGCATCGAAGCCATTGGCACACCTTCGGGGTTTGCCTCACTGAAGTAGAGTTCACCCTTTCGGATGCTGATGTTCAGAACAGATGTCTCTGCATCTTCATTGTACACGGATATCATGGGGGTGAAAATGCTCCGCGTCGGGTTGTATAAATATGCCATATCTTTTGTGTCAGTGACGTTCCCGGTCACTGCACATGAAGTCATCAGCAGGGCCGTTGTCACAACCGCTGTGAGTACTGCTGACTTATAGATGAGGCGCATTGTCATGGCATAAAGGTAAAAAAGATTTCATTGTCTGTTCTCTTTCCAGCTCATTCTCAGACGACAGAGCTCGGCACCGTCACTCTCGCGGGTAACGGAGTGTATGTATGCATTCTCCTCGCCTTCGCAGGGGGCGGTAAGGATATTTATCATCTCATCATGATGCCCTTCAAGGAGGTAGTTCGCCTCAATGGTGTCAGGAGTATGGAGGGAGATGAATTCCGGGTCATAGCAATTCACGGCCCAGTGAACATACCTTGCGTTGTTCACATGCCTGTTGACGTCGATGTCGTCAATCTTAACCTTCAGCCTTGTCAGGCGATGATCACCCGGTGGCAGCGATGGTACTTTTCGTGCGTTGGTATCAAGGGCTTTGGCTTCGGGAAATTGGAGGTTCAGGTTCGAGAGCGCCTTGTCAGGACGCTGAGCCTTGCGTGTGTTGTAATCGACAATCACCCATGACGTTGAGGCGCCGGCGATTCTGTTGCCTGCTTCATCATACATTTCAAGGTCACGCAGGGCGAAAATAGTTTCGGTGCCTCGTGGCCATGTGCGGAGGGTGACCTCGTCCCATGCTTTCGGGAGACGTTCTATCTTCATCAGGATACGCGAAAGCGCCCAGAAGTAACCTCCTGATGCCATCAGGTCATCACGGCCCCAGCCAATCTCAGCGGCATGACGGCCCGCCAGATCCTCGAAGAAGCTGAAGAGTGCTCCGGGACTGAGTCGTCCGTTGAGGTCGGTATTGAAGATGTTGACCGGGTATTTCCTTTCATACAGTATCATAGTTGTTCATATATTCTGTTTGGAAACTCTCAAGTTCAGTATGCGCTTCTTCCCACTTTTCCATCAGTGCCTCAAGCCTGTTTTTCTTCTCCTCGTATTCGCTGTAGAAGGCAGGGTCACTTATCACTGCCGGGTCTCCCGAGGCGAGGCGTGCATCCATTTCTGCTATTTCGTGTTCCGTGGCCGTTATCTGAGCTTCGACCTCGGTGACCTGTTTCTTAAGCCGGCGGTGTACACGTTCGTTTTCCTTCTTCTCCTGGTACGAAATGCCAGGTTTAGCCCGTGATAACACCTTCGTCAAGCCCTGGTTGTCATTT
>WXFE01000266.1 GCA_009881065.1 Bacteroidales bacterium
ATAAAAGCAGTGCCGGAGTTTGGTAAATATACAAAAGAATTAAAGAAGCTGATCGATGAAGCCGATCATATTCTGCTCATCTGCCACATCAATCCCGACGGCGATGCTGTAGGGGCCATGCTGGCGCTGAGAAGGTGGATCAAATCACGGGGCAGGGACGCTGCAATGATCTCACCCAACGCCCTGCAGAAGTTCCTCCTGTGGATGAATGACGTTGATAAAATTGTCGATTTTCATCATAACCCTGATGAGGGTACAGCATTGATAAACAATGCCGATCTTATCATCATGGTCGATTTCAACAGCTCCTCAAGGATGGGAAAGGCAGAACAGCTGGTTATCAGTTCAGGCGCCAGGAAGGTCATGATTGACCATCACCCCGACCCCGCGCCTTTGGCTGATCTTACCATCTCTGATGTGAGCAGAAGCTCCACCTCAGAACTGGTTTACTTCCTGGTGAACGGAATGGAAGGCTGTGAGTTCAATGACAGTGAATTCATCACTGCGGTATATGTCGGTATCATCACTGATACGGGCAATTTTGAGCACGGGTACTATACCGGTGACACCATGCGCACGGTTGGTCACCTGCTTGATATGGGAGTAGACAAGGAGAATGTTTATAACCATATATTCAGCAACTTCTCGGCTGACAGGATAAGGCTCAAGGGATTCGCGCTGCACAGCCGCATGGTGGTCCATCCCGA
>WXFE01000267.1 GCA_009881065.1 Bacteroidales bacterium
CGGGCTCGAGCCCGAAGCTCATCTCATAGAATTTGCCGGGCACCAGCGGTTCACTCTCGGTCAGGGAGCGATGGTTCTGCAGGTCTGCCCAGCCCCGGGTGATGATGCTCTCGGTCATCCTCGTCATGCGCCCATCTTCCCAGGGCAATGCCACCATCCACACGGAGAGGTTCACTGCAGGCTTGCTGGAAGCTGCCCTGATCTTTACCTTAACCACACCCGAGATGTGCACGGGCTCAGTCAAAACGGGAGTCAGGTACAGGAGACGATGGTTGCTGTATTCAGCCTGGGCAAGGGAAGAGCCGGTGAACGAATAATTATCGACAAGGGTTTCCTTCTCCTGTTTTGCCTGCTTCGTCATCACAAGGCCGCCTGCCTCCGGGGCACCCCCGGTGAGATACAGGGTAACAGGCCTGGCATCCGGATGGGGATAATCAGTATATGCTGTCGGGCTTAGTCGTTCAGCTCCTTCGCGGACGATCCATGCTTTCGGATCATTTTCAACCCCGTTTTCAATCCCGAAAAGGTAACGGGTGAACCATCTGTTCATCATCTTAAACGGAGGCTCGCCGCCATGACCTCCCTGGTGATAGTATATCTGCAGCGGTACCCCCATCTCCTTCAGCTTTTCGATGAAACGGTAACTGTGGCTGGGCACAACGTTCCAGTCGTTGAAGGCATGTGCCATCAGCGTGGCTGCTTTATATGGCTTCATGTAATTCATCAGGTCACGTTTGGCCCAGAACTCATTGTAGTCACCGGTGACACGATCGAGGCCGGCAGCCATCTCACCATCTCTTACCACACTGTCACAGTAATTGCAGTTATCAGGATTGGAGAAGATGAAATCATACAGGACATCGGCATCTTCACCCAGGTATCCGCCCGGGCTCCTGACCAGTCCGTTTGAACGGTAATAGTGATAGTATGATGTATTGGGTGCTACAGGTATGATGGCCTCCAGTCCTTCCACCCCTGTGGTGGCAGCGGCGAAGGGGATGGTTCCGTTGTATGATGTACCTATCATTCCCACCTTGCCGGTGGCCCAGTATGCCTTTACCTCCTCGTTCCCGTCAGGGGTGGTGTATCCTTTGGCCCGTCCGTTGAGCCAGTCTATCACCGCCTTGGGTGCCAGGGCTTCTATACGTGTACCTATTGTGGGGCATCCCTGCGAGAGCCCTGTTCCGGGTGCAGATGAATGAACCACGGCAAAACCGTAGGGCAGCCATGCCTTGACCTGCGAGTTGGAGATAACAGGCCGCTCGCCTCTCCGTTTAATCTGCGGGGGATGAATATGCGGTTTGGGTACGGTATTGAGCTCATGCCTGACATTCCAGAAATATTCTTTATTGTTGCCGGCGGTGCCTGCGAAGTAGGGGCTTGACTCATACACCACCGGAAGCTTTATCCCTTCAGTGTCAGTCTGCTTCGGGCGGGTGACATCAACATGCATCCTGTCACGCTTACCATCGCCGTCAGAGTCAAACTCTGTTTCAACCCACAGATCCTCGCGGATCCAGTCATCAGCATTTTCAAATGCAGGTATCTTTTGTGCTTCACCGTCTACTATTACCGGAACTACTGTAGCTGTCTGCACCTGCTTCTGTGCCTCGGGCTTTATAGTCACTGCCGGCTGGACTGCTGATCCAGCTTTCCTGTTTTTCTTCTGTGCCGGAAGGTCCTGATGACAGCCGGGAACAACCGTCATCACAAAGAGTACGAGGATAATCTTTTTCATCGACTTTGTTCAATTAATGACTCCTTCAAAAGAACAAAATAAATGAAGATAAAGAGATGTTATCGGGCAGATTATTGGAACAGGCAGCTGACCGGCTTCATCGTGCTCTGCAGTTTAAACTCTGCACTGGTATTCCGGCTCTGCTTAAAGTTGGCAGGCTGATTAAAGCTGCGGTCAAATAAATATACCTTTGCAAGAGCTAAATAAAGTTGTATTTCATTATGAAAAGATACTACAATGCAAAAAAAGCATTCTTATTGGCACTAATTCTTCAATTATTGGCATTTAGCTGTAACGAAGTGATTACAGTACATACAAGAATTGTAAATATTGATTCAGATGATGCTTTTTTAAGACTTCATTTCGAGTTTAATAAAGCAACATATGACCCGGTATCATTTGTTGATAGAATTGATATATTCAGGAATGATTCTTTAATATGTAGATTGACTTGCACTTCAGGCAAAGGAATTGCTAACTGGGATTTTCCTTCAGTTCCCAATGGTTTTCAGGTAAACTCGTCAATTAAGGGAAACGAAATACCGGAAATACTGAAGAGTCAAAATGTTCGATTTGAATTTGGAAACATAACCAGATATTCTGGTTATGGCTCATGGGTTTATAATCCCAAATATTCTGATTCCAGCTATAGATGGATGTTTGACGAAGAGGGTAATCAAAACATAAAAATTGATTCTTTCTATGAGCCATGGGTAGGAAGAGATATTGTTAAAATTGAATCGACAAAAGATTTTCAGGTAACCGATTCCGGTTTCGAATTAAAAAATGCAAAAGGAGAATTTGTTGAATTTAAGGCAAAATACAAAAGAAATCCTGCTTATATAATAGCCTTGGTCTTAGACCAATCAGTAAAGACTGGTGAGATATTATATCTGAAATTTCGAGTTGATTCAACAAAAGTATATAACGAAATGATTATTGTACCTGATAAATCAATAATAGGCATTGCAGGGAAATACCGGGATTTAAAATAATAAAGAAGCCCAACACGCAATATATACAATGACGAAAGGAGTGGCACTTTAAAGCTTACCGCTCCACATAAAGTTTTGTAACAGTGGATAATGAGAAGTCGTCCGCAACCCGCCACAGGCCATATTGCTGTCTGCATTCATTTATGTGATTAGCATATTCTGTAATGGGGCATAATATGAAGAAAGACGGATATCGATTAATTTGAAAAATTGTAGCTTTAAAGTTACCCTTGCGTTTAACTTGATGAAATGGAGAAAATCCGGGAGATAATTGCTTACAAGAACTATTTTGAGGACTTTTTGATATAGTTGAAAAAGGACTTGGGGGAAAAGTTAATATTTCGATAATATTGTTGTAGATCGCAAGGCATTTGAGACAGTGTAAAACAAGTTCTTTGTACCATGTTAAAGAGATTAAACTTTAGAAACCTGGCTGCAATAGCTTTATGCCTTGCAGTAGCAGCAATTTTTTCGGGTTGCGACAGGGAGGACGATATGTTGTTTGAAATAGATGGATTAACCGTTGACAACTATCCCAGAGTAGATGGTTCTTCTTCAACACAACCTTTGAATACACTGATCGCGTGTAAATTATTGGGCTGGCGTTATGAATGGAGATCTTTAACGGAAGGAAACGGTCCATGGTGCCTGGAACCCAATAGAGAAGACGCTACTAACATGCGGTATGGCCAATGAGGAGCTCAGTGGCATGCAAACGGTTATGGAACGCTTCAACCCTAGTGTAGCCTGACAGGAACAGAAACCACATGATAGTTTCACGTATGTCTCCTGTATAAAAACAAAAAACTGCAAGTCGTTGACTTACAGTTTTATTGGTGTGTTCTTTGTAGCGGAGGGAG
>WXFE01000268.1 GCA_009881065.1 Bacteroidales bacterium
GTATCTCACTCGCCCTTGGTGAAAAGGACTTCAACAGGGCTAACCGCATCCTGGGAAATGCATTCTTTCTTTCACTTGTTCTGGGACTGGTACTGATGGGAGCAGGGTTCCTGGTGCGTGACCGGGTATTGCAGATCTTTGGCGCCGGGCCGGAGACAATCAAATATGCCTCTGACTATTTTACCATTATCCTCCTCGGAACACCATTGGCCACTGTAGGCTTCTCACTGAACAACGTCATCAGGGCCGAGGGTAATCCGCGGATAGCGATGTATTCCATATTCATTAGTGCAGGCCTGAACATAATACTTGATCCGATATTCATCTTTGGCCTTGACATGGGAGTAAAGGGAGCCGCCATCGCCACGGTGATATCGCATCTCGTACTGGCTGTATGGGTATTGCTTCATTTCCGCAGCAAGAGGAGCGTTACCAGGCTCACCGCTGCCACATTCAGGCCAGACTTCTATATCATCAGGCATATAGTCTCCATAGGCTTTGCCCCGTTTGCGATGAACCTGGCCTCGAGCATTATCTGGGGAGTAATGAATACAAAATTCATCAGGTATGGCGGAGATATCTCCATAGCAGCGCTTGGTATAGTCAACAGCGCCACTATGCTGCTGGTGATCTCGATCATCTCCATCAATATGGCTGTACAGCCTATTATCGGATTCAACTATGGCGCCGGCCTCTTCTGCCGTGTGAAGGAGACCATAATGAAGGCAATCAGATACGCCACGCTGATTGCTGTTGGCGGATGGCTGATATGTATGCTTGCGCCCGGGGTAATAATAAGCATCTTCAACACAGACAGCCCTGAACTGCGCGAGGCAGGCACACTGGGGCTTCGCATATACTGCGCCGCTCTGCCCGTTGTCGGATTCCAGATCATATCTTCCAACTATTTCCAGGCGATAGGGAAAGCCAGGCTGGCAATATTCCTTTCCATGCTCAGGCAAATAATCATCCTTTTTCCGCTGATCATCATTCTTCCGGAGTTCTGGGGCGCATCAGGTGTATGGGTAGCCATTCCCGTCTCGGATTTTGCAGCAGCGGTGATCTCATTCATCTTATTCCGCCGCGAGATTGCGAAACTTGAATGTGATATGCCCGTAGCCGGGCGAAGAAACCCGGAGATTGCCCCTCCGCCTGAAACCTGCTGATTCTACTGCAACCTCTTTTTCCTCAGTACTGCCAGAAACAGTGCGAACGCTGCCACTGCAGCAGCTATGCCTGCTGTCAGTGAAACCTTCATTGGCAGTGCCGGGTCCATCCCGAAGAATCTTTCGGCCACTCTTCCGCAGACAAGATATCCCGGGATAAGCAACGTGATCTATACTGCCAGGGTTATCATCCGTTCCTGCTTAAGGAATCTGCTAAATTAACAGAAAATGCGGTACGTTATCATAATCCGTGGGTCAATTAAGAAAGGGTCAAATTGTATATATTTGCACCTGTATTGAACCGAACGGCGACTGATGGAATATATACGCAACTTTTGCATAATAGCGCACATAGACCATGGCAAGAGCACTCTTGCCGACAGACTTCTTGAGAAGACCAGTACCGTTGATGAGCGTGATTTTCACGATCAGGTTCTTGACAATATGGATCTTGAACGTGAGCGCGGAATCACCATCAAGAGCCACGCCATACAGATGTCTTATCAGTATGAGGAGAAGGAGTATCTTCTCAACCTGATTGACACCCCCGGGCATGTCGATTTTTCATATGAGGTTTCGCGTTCCATCGCTGCCTGCGAAGGAGCCCTCCTGGTGGTTGACGCCACCCAGGGAATTCAGGCTCAGACTATATCCAACCTCTACATGGCCATTGAGCACGGGCTTGAGATAATCCCTGTGATAAACAAGATGGATTCACCCAGCGCCATGCCCGATGAGGTGAAGGATCAGATTGTTGACCTCATCGGTTGCAGCCGGGAAGAGATAATCGAGGCCAGTGCCCGCACCGGAATGGGCATTGACCGAATCATGTCAGAGATCATCACCAGGATACCTGCCCCCAAAGGGGACCCGGATGCACCCCTTCAGGCGCTCATATTCGACTCTGTCTTCAACTCATACAGGGGTATCATAGCCTATTTCAAAATTATCAACGGCACCATCAGGACCCATGAAATGGTGAAGTTTGTAAACACCGGCAGCGAGTATGATGCCGATGAGATAGGTGTCCTGAAACTTAAGCGCGAACCGCGCGATGTGCTCAGGGCAGGTGACGTGGGTTATATTATTTCAGGCATAAAGGTCTCTGCCGAGGTAAAAGTGGGTGACACAATAACACATGTGGCCAGGCCGTGCGACAAGGCCATCTCCGGCTTCGCCGACGTGAAGCCTATGGTCTTTGCGGGTATTTACCCCGTTGATGCGGATGACTACGAAGACCTTCGGGCATCAATTGAAAAGCTGCAGCTCAATGATGCGTCACTGACTTTCGTTCCTGAGTCATCTGCTGCCCTGGGTTTCGGCTTCAGGTGCGGCTTCCTGGGGCTGCTGCATATGGAGATAATACAGGAACGGCTCGACCGCGAGTTCGACATGGATGTCATAACCACCGTGCCGAATGTCTCTTTCCGTGTGCTGACAACAAAGGGTGAGATCATTGACGTGCACAACCCGTCAGGAATGCCGCCCGCAACAACAATCGACGAGATAGAGGAACCATACATTCATGCCCAGGTGATATCAAAGTCGGAGTACCTTGGAGCAATCCTGAAGCTCTGCATTGACAAGAGAGGTACGATGAAGAACCAGGTTTACCTCACCAGTGACAGGGTGGAGGTGACCTTTGACATGCCATTGTCAGAGATAGTGTTCGACTTCTATGACAAACTGAAGAGTATCTCGAAGGGTTATGCCTCGTTCGACTATCACATCACCGGTTACAAGAAAGCTGATCTGGTGAGGCTTGACATACTTCTCAACGGGGAGATGGTTGATGCACTCTCAACCCTTATCTACAGGGGCCATGCATATGATTTCGGACGCAGGATGTGCGAAAAGCTGCGCGAGCTGATACCGAGACAGCAGTTTGACATTGCCATACAGGCAGCCATAGGTGCCAAGATCATTGCCCGCGAAACAGTCAAGGCAGTCCGCAAGGATGTAACCGCAAAATGCTACGGTGGTGATATAACCAGGAAGCGAAAACTGCTTGAGAAACAAAAGAAGGGCAAGAAAAGAATGCGCCAGGTAGGCAACGTGGAGGTACCGCAGCAGGCATTCCTGGCTGTGCTTAAGCTCGACTGACATAAAAAATGAGAGGGGTGGTATTGCAAATCAAGAAATTATACTAACTTAGCGCTTCGTTGGGTTTTGAGGGGAAGAATTTTTTGCTTGTTGAAAGACCCTGAAACTAACCTAGACTCATACCCCGTGCGGATTTGTTATCCGGGCGGGGTATTCATTTGTGCACCTGTCAGTCGGGCCCGATTTCAGAATAGTCCTGCGCCCGGCAGCGTTGCCCATTTTCTGTATAGTCCTGCTCCCGGCGCCCCTGCCCGGTTTCGGAATAGTCCTGCTCAGCAGAGCAGTTTGTACCCTTTGCCGTGA
>WXFE01000269.1 GCA_009881065.1 Bacteroidales bacterium
TTCCCCTGATCATATTGCTGACAGGCCGGAAGAGCTTCCTGACCGTGTGAGGCAGGTTCTTTTGTCAAGGGCAGAATGAACTACTGTCATATAATACTCCCCTGAATCAAGACCACTGGTTAAGGCTCAATTGACAATTTGAAACCAGTGCATTATGAAATCAAAAAGAGAAAAACATTCTGAGGCCATCAAGGAGAAAGCAGCACTTGAAGCGTTACAGGTTAAGTGATTAGCAATTCAGCTTATTTGTAATTTCAATTAGTCTGTTTATGTCCGCATCATATTCCCCGGCATGCTCCTTTGGGAAGGTGCCGTAACCTTTCATTCTCCTTGAGAGAGAGTCTTTCAATAGACCCCAGATGATGGTTCGTTTTGCATTAATGACTCTTTGAAGGCTCAGATTTTCTTTTAAAGTGCCGTATTTTTCTGACAATTCACAGATATAATCCTTCGCTTCCTGAATTATAGCAATATACGACTCTATCGTCTCTTCATCAACATCCTTATGCACAACACTGCAGCAACTGGAGCTTTGATTCAACAGCATCACCTCCAGTTCCGCCAGGGAGTCTTCAACCATCCGCAGGCTCGATGACAGTGATCTTGTGTGATTCTCAGGCAGATTAATCTTCTTTCTCATTTTATGTATCGACAGAATGGTTTGTAAAGGTATTGAAAATCTATCTCTTATCTCCTGGTTTTTATGATGTCTGGTAACGGGTCATCAAGAACAGGACTTGAACCGATGCGAGCGTGAAGAAAATGCCCGGTGGGCATTTTTAGCGAAGCAGTCAGCTTGCAGAGCGGGCGTTCAAGTCATAGCAATAAAAAAACCGGCCTGTGACCGGTTTCACGCTCCCCAGCCAGGACTTGAATCGATGCGAGCGTGAAGAAAATGCCCGGTGGGCATTTTTAGCGAAGCAGTCAGCTTGCAGGGCGGGCGTTCAAGTCATAGCAATAAAAAAACCGGCCTGTGACCGGTTTCA
>WXFE01000270.1 GCA_009881065.1 Bacteroidales bacterium
TTCTTCCCGGACAAACCTGAATGAGAAATGAAAAAAATATTAATTGCGGCCCTGATAGCAATAACTGCAGCCCTGCAATTGCTTGATGCCCAGAAGCAGCCCTACCACCCCGGGGAAAAGGTAACATACCAGATTAAATATGGCATCGTAGGCAGCGGTCAGGCAAGCCTCGAGCTCAGTGAGGGGTTCCTCAAGGGGCAGCCGGTATGGCATGCAGTGATATCCGGGAAGACCACCGGCCTGGCCGACGCCCTCTACAGGGTGAGAGATGTCTATGAAAGCTACATTGACCCGGAAAATGACCTTCCGGTTTTCAGCATAAGGAATATCCAGGAGGGACGCTACCGCAAATACAACGAGGTTGGATTTGACCACATGTCAGAAACTGACTCAACCCTAGTCTTCAGTGACCTCACAGGTAACCATAAAGGACCGAAGGGGCTCCTTGACATTGTCTCCTGCTTTTACTGGTTCAGGAAATATTACCTGGCTTCCGGGAAAGAGCTTGTCCCGGGAGAGACATACAAAATGATGACATGGTTCGCCGATGAATTGTATCCTATTATATTGAGATACAAGGGGAAAGAGACTGTCAGGGTAAGGGGGAAGCGGATCGAATGCTACCGTTTCCATCCCGTGACCGAGGTTGGCAGAGTA
>WXFE01000271.1 GCA_009881065.1 Bacteroidales bacterium
GCTGACAGCAGATGTAAATAAAACTCTTCAGAGCCTGGGCCTTTACGAAAAAAAGGATTACCGCGTAGGATCACCACTCAACAAGGTCATCAGCGGCGGACAGAGGAAGAGGCTGAACATCGCCCTCGAGCTGATCCGCGAACCATCTGTCCTCTTCCTTGATGAACCTACTTCAGGGCTCTCATCAGCCGATTCTGAAAACGTGATGGATCTCCTCCACGAACTGACAGTCAGGGGCAAGCTGGTAATAACAGTCATTCACCAGCCTTCATCAGATATTTTCAAGGGATTTGACAAGGTGTTGATCCTTGACATGATGGGCCAGCTGGTATTCTATGGGAATCCGCTGGATGCAGTTGTACACTTCAAAACCCTTGAGTCACATATCAACTGCGGGGTCGCTGAATGTGCCTCATGCGGTACGGTGAATCCGGAAACACTGTTCAATATCCTGGAGACGAAGGTGGTGGATGAGTACGGCAAATATACCGACCGGCGTAAAGTCTCACCGGCAGAGTGGGCCGAAGCATACAGGAAGACCTTGCCGGAATCGCCGCCGGAAGAGGAGACCGCAGCACCATGGTCAGGCCTCCAAAAGCCCGGATGGTTCAGACAGACTTTCATCTACCTCTTGCGCGACCTGAAAAGCAAGATAGCCAACAGGCAATACCTGCTGCTGACCCTCCTGGAAGGACCGGTCCTCGGACTGATTCTGTCATACATCATCAGGTATATTGCAGATCCTTCGTCAGATATCTACCTCTTCAGGGAAAATGAAAATATCCCGATATACATCTTCATGGGTATTATCGTTGCCCTCTTCCTCGGACTCACCATCAGCGCAGAGGAGATCTTTCATGACCGGAGACTGCTGCGAAGAGAGCATTTCCTTCAACTTAACCGAAGCAGCTACTTCGTCAGCAAGATATTGATACTTGCTTTTATCTCTGCACTCCAGACATTCATGTTCCTCGCCGTGGCCAATACGATCCTTGGTATCAGGGGGCTGTTCCTTTACTACTGGATCGCCCTTTTTACCACGGCACTTGTAGCCAATATGATCGGACTCAACATCTCATCGGCACTGAATTCAGCCATAGCCATCTATATTGTCATTCCCCTGCTGATGATTCCCATGATGGTCCTGAGTGGTGCCATGTTCCCGTTTGACAAGCTCAACAGGAGCCTGGCAAGGGCTGACAGGGTCCCCGTCATAGCTGACCTCATGCCTACCAGGTGGACTTATGAAGCGCTGATGGTGAAACAGTTTACCGGGAATGAGTATGGACGGAGAGTTTATCCGCTGAAACAGCAGCTGAGTGTCTCTGACTTCAATACCATCTACCGTATCCCGAGGGTTCAGGAAGCACTGGCCACTCTGACTGCTGTTCAGGGATCAGCATCCATTACAGCAGAACAGGCGAAGGAGATGCGGCTGCTCAGGAATGAAACAGCCACCATCGGATCTGCAGGAATCATCAAACCCTTCAGCGGAACAGACTCAATAACTCCTGATCTTTTCACCCCGCAGCTCGCCGCCAGACTGACATCATGGCTCGCCAGTGCCGACAGGGAATACAGGCGATTGAGCAACCTTGCAGATATGAATCTGGATAATTACATCAGCAGCAATAAAATGGCTCTTGATCTGTTATATAATAACTACCATAATGACAAGCTTGAAGATATTGTCAGAAAGGTATATGAGAAAAATAAAATGCTTGAGTTCAATGACAGGCTTATCCAGAATGTTGACCTTATTTACTTTGAGCCGGCAAAAGCGGGTCCGTTTAACTTCCGCACCCATTTCATGGCACCGGTCAAGAGGTTTATGGGTCTCCGGGTTGACACCTTCAGATTCAATATCCTGCTGGTGTTCTCCATGATAATCGTCCTGTATGTGACCCTCTACACGGAATTACTGAAGCGAATAATCATGTCTTTTGAAACAAGCGGGCGAAAAAAGCGAAATCTGAACCGGAACTGACCGTTTTTTTGAGTTTGAAATAAATACTTACTCCTGATGACAGGGACAATAATAAAAATTGCGACAGTGATCCTGCTGATGAGCTTCTGCTCATGCAGGAACAGCAGTGTGCGCCAGGGCGGGCTGACCTTTCCTGTCGCTGACTCGGTGCCGGCCGCCGAGGCTGAAAAACTAAGTGAGGAAGCAGTGGCAGACATTGTTCAGAACATCGCATCTCCGGTCGAGATAGCCGCCATCCTCCAGTCAATGCAGATACCCTTCTCCGCCGGTTACCTTGCATCCACACAGGAAGCTGACAGACTAACAACCAACTTCCGGAAAGCAGTGATGCTCGGCATCTACGGGGCTGACCTGGGTTATCTCAATATTTACGGGAAAACAGGCAACTCGGTTGACGTACTCTCGGCAATAAAGCGCCTGGCTGACGGACTGCGGGTGGGTCAGTTCTTCGACTTCGAGACTCTGAAGCGACTTTCAACAAGCAAATCCAACCTCGACTCCCTGCTGTTTCTTTCCGTAAATTCATATAACCAGATTGATAACTACCTCAGGAATAATGACCGGGGTTCCATTTCCGCCCTTATGATTACAGGTGTATGGATCGAGGGACAGTATCTGGCAACCCAGGTGGCGCTAAGCCATGATGATGAAATACTCCGTGACCGCATAGGTGAACAGAAGATTATCCTGGGTGACCTTCTCATGCTGCTGCGCCCTTATCGCGGGAGCAGTGAAGAGTACGGGTCACTTTATGACATGATGGAACAGATAAGGGCAAAATACGCTGGCGTGAAAGTCTCTTACAAGCTGGCTGAACCGGAGACCAGGGAAGATAAGGACGGACGGCTGGTGATGGTGCAGAACGAAGAGAGCATAGTTGAGATGACCGATGACCAGCTTGCTGAAATTGCAGCATTGTCAAAAGAAGTCAGAAACAAACTAATATCCGGCAACTAAAATGAAAAAGAGACTTTTGATTCTGACAATAGTTCTGGTCATCCTGCCGCTGATGGCATCCGGACAGCCTGCTACGGATGATCTTGTAAGCAGTTGTGTGCTTGCAGCCGGTGAAAACACAACCTATCTCAAGGATTTCAGGATACAGCTCCCGAAAGCTTCACAGGATGCAGCTGTCCCGGTCTACAAGGCCAACATGTACCTGATGAAGAACATGAAATACAGGTTCTGTGTCTGTGACTCCCCAGAGTCCAGCGGTGAGCTTTTCATTACAATCTACGACCAGGGTAAGGAGATCATCTCATCATACAACAGCTCATCGGCCAGGAAATACAGCTCGGTCGATTTTATATGCAACAAGACCGGACTATACACCCTCTGGTACAGCTTCATCGGAGGAGAACAGGGCTCCGGCGTGGGAGTGGTTTGTATGATCCGGTGATCAGACAGGCCAGAGCCTCGATACCACGAGCATAATCACCATCAGCCAGAATAGTACCTCTGCCATCACCACCCGGCGGGTGAAGGCCATATAGTTGGCAATTACGAAGGAAACGGGTATGGCAGCGACAGCTGTAATTTCCACTGATACGGATGGCACGAAAATCAATGCTGCAGCGCTTATCACCATCAGCCAGATCATGATCTCCCACGTCTTTCGCGACCTGATCTTGTATGTTGGCATCTCACGGAAAAGATAGAGAAGTGAAAGCAGGAAACAGATGCCAACCACCGCCAGAAGAATAATCAGGGTACGACTCCAGCCGACAGAAGCTGACTGGTCAAACAGATTATGACTGATTATGCCGGTCAGCTCGCCCGGGCTTGCTCCTGTGACATACCAGACGGCATACATCACTATCCACGGCAACAGGGCTCCTGCCAGTGCAAGGGTCAGTTCACGGGCATTAGGACTTCGGAGCAGCGGGGCACCTATGAATACAACTACCAGAAAACACATTGATCCTGCATATAACAAACCGGCTGATGAAATCATCAGGGCAGCATCGAAAAAGTTGAATGATAATCCGTTCATGCGATAGGATGATACCATTCGCCAGAGTGCCGCCAGAATAAGCAGTGATGCAGGCAGGGCAGGATTCAGGATCATTTCCCCGGGGAAAACGGAATAGAGAAGTATGTAGAGAAGAGCAGGCAGATAAGTGCGCCGCGGAATAAAGAAAATCTCCGTGTTGAACCTTATCATCACGATGGCCACAGTCACCACAAGTACAAAAGAAAAGAGAACTGCCAGCTGAGGCGATCCGGAAAAGAGCTTTATGATCAATCCCCAGAGAGGCATCGGCTCCGGGTCTGTAAGATTCTCCAGGCCGGGAGGAGAGATCAGATAAATACTCCATAATCCGAGGGCAGCCAGCAGAAGAATCATTACCGGAGCGGCTCCTGTTGACCTGAAGAACCTGATCATATTATATGGTTTTTAAGGTCGGCTCCTATATCCCTCCTGTAACTCATGCCATTGAAGCTGATTTTTCTGACTGAAGAATAACTCTTGTCCAGTGCTTCCTGCATCGTTGAGCCCATAGAGGTTACCGCCATCACCCTGCCTCCCGAGGTAACCAGCCGGCCATCCTTCATGGTGGTGCCTGCATGAAAAATAATGCTCTCAGCAACATTCTCCACACCTGAGACAGGAAAGCCCTTGCCGTAACTGTCAGGGTAACCTCCTGACACCATCATAACCGTCACCGCAGTATCAGTAACGATTTTTATTTCGCGCGATGCGAGATCACGATGTGCAACTCCTTCCAGAAGGTCATACAGATCACTCGCTATTCTTGGTATGATCACCTCTGTTTCAGGATCTCCGAGGCGGGCATTGTATTCAATCACATAAGGATCACCCCTCACATTCATCAGCCCGAAGAATATGAAACCCCGGTAATCAATTCCCTCCCGTTTAAGTCCCTCTATCGTGGGTTTTATTATCCGTTCCTCCACCTTTTCAAGAAACGAGGAGGAAGCAAAAGGCACAGGTGACACTGCACCCATCCCTCCGGTATTCTTTCCTGTGTCACCTTCGCCGATGCGCTTGTAATCCTTGGCTTCAGGCAGAATCCGGTATGAGATGCCGTCAGTGATCACGAAAGCAGACATCTCTATTCCCTGAAGGTATTCCTCGATGACCACCTTGCTGCCTGCCGCCCCGAACTTTCCTCCGAACATTGCCTTCAGCCCGGTGACCGCCTCGTCAAAGTCATTGATTATCAGCACCCCCTTCCCTGCAGCAAGGCCGTCAGCCTTGAGTACATAAGGCGGTTTCATGCGCCTGATGAAAGTGACAGCATCATCTAAGGTGTCCTGGGTGAAGGTTTCATAGGCAGCAGCAGGAATCCCGTGCCTCTTCATGAACCCCTTGGCAAAGTCCTTGCTTCCTTCGAGCATAGCACCGTCACGGCACGGACCGATCACCTCCACGCCGGACAGGGCAGGGTCTCCCATGATGAAGTCTGCTATCCCCTCAGCCAGGGGAGCCTCGGGGCCGACAACCACCATGCCGATGGAGTTTGCAATGATGACTTCACGAACTCTTTCGAAATCAAGCGGATCAACCGGAAGGTTTACAGCTGTTTCTGCAGTGCCCGGATTGCCGGGTGCGACAAAGAGCTTCAGCGGCCTGCTGCTCTGGGCCAGCTTCCATGCAATTGCATGTTCACGTGCTCCTGATCCCAGGATAAGAATATTCATATTCAGGTCTTTTCCCATTTCAAAAATAACATTTAGGATGAAATTACTCAGGTCAATGTCAAAGAATCATCCACCAGTCCGAATGACCAGCCATCATCCATGGCATTCTTCAGGAAACGGTCAAGATATTGCAGTGCAGTGCCCGAGGGGGTGTCATGAAGCACAATGACACTCCCGGGCTTTAACCTGCGCATCAGTATGTTGTAAGACTCATCTGCCGTAAGGGTCTGATCAAAGTCATACGGCATCACGCTCCAGAAGACTATCTGCATGCTCCTCTCCAGAATCCTGTATTGTCTCCTGCGCAACCTGCCATAGGGAGGCCTGAACAAATTGCTGCATGTGATGTCCCTCCCCCTGAATACGTCAGCGCAATAAGTTCTGACAGGCGTCTTGAGCCCGTTGAGGTGGCTGTAACCGTGATTGCCTGTCAGATGCCCTTCAGATGCAATCCTGGCAAAGAGAGCCGGGGAAGCAAGGACCTTGCTTCCGGTACAGAAGAAGGTTGCTTTTGCACCATGCGCATCAAGAATATCAAGGATGCGGGGTGTGGATTCAGGATCAGGACCGTCATCAAAGGTCAGGTAGAGCTTTTTGCCCCTGCCCCTGATGCTGTAAATGGCATCCGGATAAATGACAGATGCAGGGAAAGGCCTGTTGTGGTTCCTGATCATCTTGCCGGCATTTCTCCGTAGAATCTGTTTAGCTCTCCTGAAGCCCTTGCTGCCACCTCATTCATGCCATGACCGGCGGCCAGCCTGTATACATCAAGAAGCGCCTGAAGTGAGACAGAGGCATTGTACTCAATACCGTAACTCTTCCCGTCAGGCAGGGCGGCAATAAAGGTGAGAACTGAAACCGAGTTGTCAACAATCTCAGTGAACAGCTTTTCTGCATCCTCCCTCCTGCCCGCAAGGGCCAGGGCATTGACAAGGTCAATACTGAAATAGTCATAGGGCATCTTTTCAGGAGGCACTATGCCAAGACCCTTCTCAATTGCAGCCAGAGCCCTAACCGTATCACCCTCCTCCACAAGTGCATTGGCCAGCCTGGCAAACTGGCGCCTGAAGACGGCAAACATGCGGCGATTGTTCTCATCAAGGTAAACCCCTTCCTTTTCGGCATTGCCCCAACGGAAGTTATTCATCATGTTCTCATACATCTCCCGGGTGTCAACCATGCCTGTCTCTCCCCTGACCGGCTGATCTGTCCGTATAGGGCTGACCCGGTAAGCCATACCCTCAAGGATGAAGTGCTGCTCAAGCCCGATGTAGGTTGAGGCCGGAACAGTCACCGAGTAATAGAGCGGACGCTCCCAGTTGTTGCCGGCAATGAAATCCATGACAGCCAGGTCATCCTTGATAGCCATGTCATTGCTGAATTTCCATATCAGCGGTTTCAGCATCCTGTCAGCATGATACGGCCGCACGGCTCCCGTTGCAATTACATGTGCCGAGTCAACATCAACAATGAATTCCGTGACCGGAATAAAATTGAAGTAATCACCCCGGCCCGAAAGATCTACCATGGCCTTCGGATCATCCGATCCGACAAACTCCATTACCTTGCGGATAGGTGTGGGTTCCTTTATGAGCTCCCTTACGGGAAGCTGCACACGCGCACCCTCAATGTACTTTTCAACCGGAATGGTGAACGGCAGTGCATCAGATTCAAAGGCCTTGCGGCTCATTGTTTCGATATAGAAACCGCTTTGCAGGTAACTGAGGTTGGCAACACGCACATCAGTGCGGAAGCCCTCAACATCCTGAATATACCACAGCGGGAACGAGTCATTGTCACCATAGGTAAGCAGCACGGCATTCTCATCCACCGTAGCAAGATAATTCGATGCAATATCCCTGGCAGTATATCTGTCAGACCTGTCATGGTCATCATAATTGCGGACAAGCATCAGCAGCGGAACCGCCGCCAGCAGCAGCACCGACGGGAGAATGGCTGCAGGATGATCCTTCATTGTCTTCCTCAAAAGATCATAGAAGAGCATGACGCTCATTCCTATCCAGATGGCAAAGGCGTAAAATGAACCTGCATAGGCATAATCTCTCTCGCGGGGCTGACTCGGGTTCTGGTTAAGATATGTCACAATGGCAAGCCCCGTCATGAGAAAAAGAAGTAACACGAGTGACAGCCCCTTGCCGTCACGCCTGTACTGCCAGTAGAGGCCGGCCAGCCCGGCAAGCAGCGGAAGCAGGAAATAAGCATTCCGGGCCGGGTTGTTACGGTAGTCGTCGGGAAGCAATGACTGGTCACCGAGACGCGGATTGTCAAGGAAGGGAATGCCGGTGATCCAGTTCCCGTCCATGACGTTGCCGTTGCCCTGGATGTCATTCTGGCGCCCCGAGAAGTTCCACATGAAATACCTCATGTACATCACTCCCACCTGGTACCTGAAAAAGAACCGCAAGTTCTCCCCAAAGGTGGGTAGGGTTACCTGCTCATCGCCCTGGCCCGATCTGACAGTGATCTTTTTTCCCCTTACCTTGCCCCAGTACTCATACTCCCGGATATGACCCTGATCAGTACTGTACATGCGCGGGAAAATGGTCATGAAACGCTTGTCATACTTGTATTCGGTAGTATAATAAGGCTCATACCTTCCATCCTTCTTGTTGTAACCGCCGATCTTCTTCTCAAGTCCAATCACCGGGGCTGAGTAATAGTTGCCGTAGAGGAACGGAGCACGCGGGTACTGCGACCTGTTGATGTAATAGATGAATGAAAAGACATCTGACGGGTCATTCTGGTTCATGGGCGGGTGGGCGTTGGCCCTTATGATTATCATGGCGAACGATGAATAACCCAGCACCAGGACGGCAATCACCGTCATCACGTAGTTCAGTATCCTTCGCCCTTTCTTCAGTGAATACCATATCCCTCCCGCTATAAGGCCGGTCAGGATGATCAGATAGATATAAAGGCCCGTATTGTAAGGCAGACCAATGGTGTTTACAAAGAAGAGCTCAAACCATCCGGCCACCGTTGGTATACCCGGCACAAACACAAAGTTGAGCACACCGAGAATAACAAATCCGGCAAGAAGTGCATAGATGAAGCCACGGGTTGTTGCCTTGTGCTTCCTGAAGTACCAGATCAGGACTATCACCGGCAGTGCAAGCAGGTTCAGCAGGTGTACACCTATTGAAAGGCCCATGAGATAGGCTATCAGAATAATCCATCTCCCCGAACGGGGATCGTCGGCTTCATCATACCAGCGGAGCATTGCCCATACCACTGCAGCTGTGAAGAGTGAGCTGGTGGCATAGACTTCACCTTCCACCGCCGAGAACCAGAAAGTATCCGAGAAAGCGTATGCCAGTGCGCCAATGACTCCGGCAGCTAGAATGGCCAGGGATTTTCCTCCTGTTACGGTTTCGTCATTACCGGTAGCGAGGCGGACAAGCCTGGTAATGGTCCAGAACAGGAACAGGATTGTAAAAGCGCTCGCT
>WXFE01000272.1 GCA_009881065.1 Bacteroidales bacterium
ACTCGTTAATTATACAGACTTTGCGGGCACAATATCTGAACAGGTGGTATCCTGTGCCAAACTCGCTGACTAACTGGAAAAGCAGCTCAGGCTTTTCAATCTTAGTGGCTCCAATAATACTGACTCTATTTTCAAAAAGAATATCGGGTATAATGCTGCTGGATGGCCCTGTGACAATCACCTTCGTCTCGGGTTTTATTACTGAGAGCAGACCGTCAATAGTGTTGTTCACAAGTGTCATGCCGGTGATAATCACCACATCTGATTCCGGGATAACTTTTGCATAATCCCCGGCAGGAACATAATACTTCCTGCACTCTTCATTCAGCGCATCCCTGTTCAGTTCAAGAACATGTAACCTGCTGCCGGCAGCAGCAACTGCTTCAATATATGAATGGAACGCCCCGACAATAGTTACCGTTCCGGCTTCCTTCAGGTCAATCAACTCAATCGGGTCTTTGTCCTCAATGACCCTGTATCTGCCACTTGACAGTATTCTTGACGATATCGCGTTCAATACCGCTATTCTGAGAGTATCTATGGCATTCGACAGCCTCTGTGTCTCGAATAGTGACTTAACGCTCTGATTTCTGATATTTAACGGGGAGAAATCCCCGAAATCACGGTTTTGCTTTGTACAATGACGTTGCTTGCCTGACAAAGTGGATGCAACACCATAGCTTCCGTCTGTAAGCCTGACGGCAGTCAGATGGGAACCGAAACAAACCTCATCAATCTTCAAACCCTCAACCTGATCTTTATAGTTCAGATTAAGGAATTTATATATCTTATCCTGTATCATCGCGTGTTTTTAACATCAATAAGCCTGGCAAGGATACTGATGGATATCTCTGCCGGTGTAATAGCATTGAATCTGATGCCAATAGGCATGTCAACCCGGTTCAGTTCATCTTCGGTAAGAATCTTTTCATCCAGGAACCGCTTTCGCAGTGTCGCAATTTTATTCCTGCTGCCAATCATTCCCGTATAGGCCGTAGGCTTCCTGCCAACGGCAGCCAGAACTTCTTCATCCATCTCATGTCCGGGAGTTACTATGACGCAATAGGTATTCTCATCAAAAGTTATCTCCTCAACAGCTTCGAGATAGGGTTTGTGTATCTGGGTGTACCTGAGGTTATCACTTTTCTCGAAGATATCCTCACGCCAATCAATAAGGAAGGTTTCAAATCCAAAGTCAGGCGTGAATCCGGCGAGTTGCCTGCCAATATGCCCTGCCCCGAAGATGTAGAGCCTTGCCGGTTTCCTAAGGGGTTCGAAGTAAACTGTCATCATGCCCCCGCAGGCCATTGACAGATCATTATGAAGATTGTACTTCTTTGACTGAGCTGTTTGTTCCTTCATGATGGCCACGGCATCACTGATCACCTGTTGCTCCACGGCACCTCCTCCTACAGTGCCTTCATGGGCTCCGTCATCAAACACTATCATCTTTGCTCCGGCTTTGGCGGGTGATGAGCCGGTTACGGCGGTGACAATACATAAGACTGACTGACGGTTGTCTCTCAGGAAATCTGTTACTCTGAATAATAGGTCATTCATCCTGTCTGTTTTTATACATTCATTATATGTTTTTAC
>WXFE01000273.1 GCA_009881065.1 Bacteroidales bacterium
CTCACAGTTCCTGTCGGAAATGGTTGCAACTATCTTCGTTCTCTTCTTTAGCAGGTTTCTTGCCATAGTCAGCTTATTTTTTCAGAATTTCGATGAGGGCCTCTGCCGCAAGCCTGTAGCCGTCTGTTCCCAGTCCCATAATGGTTCCCCTGCAGTACCGCCCCGTGAGGCTTGAATGCCGGAACTCCTCCCTGGTCAGGAGGTTTGAGATATGTACCTCTATTGCCGGTATGGTGATTGCGGCGATAGCATCGGCTATCGCCACGGATGTGTGGGTATAGCCTCCGGGATTGATGATGATTCCGTCAGAGCTGCTTCCGGCTTCCTGTATCCTGTTCACAAGTTCTCCTTCGATATTCGACTGCGAGTACCTGAATGACACCTGCGGGAAACGCTCCTTCAGCCGGCCAAGAACGGCTTCAAATCCCCCGGTTCCGTAAATGGCCGGTTCTCTCTTTCCCAGGAGGTTGAGATTTGGCCCGTTGATAATTTCTATTGTCATTTTTTCTGCTCCGGTGACGGCTCTGTATGCCGGTACAAAAATAAAGAAATGACCGGATTTAAGACGGTTGAAAGATATAACTTTGGGAGCAGCAACATGAGCCTATGACAATATCGTGGACAGATGCCATAAGGGGTTTCGGCAG
>WXFE01000274.1 GCA_009881065.1 Bacteroidales bacterium
CGGCAGACCGGGTGAATGGTGCAGGCTCTGCCAGCAACGGAGCAACAGGTCACACCGCTGGAAGGAGAGTAACGGGTCATGGTGGCGGCAGAAGCACAGGGATGGGTGACAGCGGCGGCGCCGGCAGATGCACGGGGAAGGGTGACAGCAGCACTGGCACAGGGATGGGTTCCAGCACCGGGATGGGTGGCGGCGCCATCAGCACCGGCATAAACCTGGTGCTGGAGCCCGGAGACAGGGTGACTCACGAACGGTTCGGCGAGGGCGAGGTTATCTCTGTTGAGGGCGAATCACCAAAC
>WXFE01000275.1 GCA_009881065.1 Bacteroidales bacterium
ACCGTATGGCAGCCGGCAAGCTTCCGGTCATGACCAATCCTCATGGCACTCTTTTTAATCCGTTTTCAGTAGCCGGGGCTGTTGACAGGTTCATCTCCGGTTACACCTATACCGAAAAGGATATTTATCTTCACCAGAACAGGTACATGAGCCTTGATCATCACACCGCCTTCTCATCTTATGAGCGTGATGTACTGATAGAGAGGCTGAATGAGGTGAGTCTCTCAGCCTCTGCCTTCACAAGGAGGGCTTCGTTCCTGTTTGTCACGTTTGGCACATCCTATATATATACACTCAGGGAAAGCGGAGCCATTGTGGCCAACTGCCACAAGCTCCCTTCCTCACTGTTTATCCGCGGGCAGGCATCATGGTCTGAGATTGCCACCCGCTGGAGGGAGACACTTGACCGCCTGGCTGAGGCCAATCCCTCACTGAAGGTATGGTTCACCGTCAGTCCTGTCCGCCACCTGAGTGACGGTGCTCATGCAAACCAGCTGAGCAAGGCTCATCTTCTGCTGGCAGCAGAGGAACTGCTCTCGCATCCTTCAGTTGAAGGCTACTTCCCGGCCTATGAGATATTCATGGATGAACTTCGTGACTACCGTTACTATGCCCCGGATATGGTTCATCCCTCTGAGACGGGGATTGACTATATATGGGAAAAGTTCAGCAATATGTTTATTTCAGCCCACACCATGAGACTATGGAACGAGGCAGCCAGGATTACGCGTGCCATGGCGCACCGGCTATCCGGAGTAAATGAAGGAAAGCGTGAAACTGCCATTTTCGCCAGCGCCATGCTTGAGAAAATCAATGATCTTAAAAACCGGGCCCCGTTTCTCAGCCTTGACACTGAGGAAGATTATTTCAAAAAGCTTTTGTAGCCTGAATTATTTAAGCATCCTTGCTGCCCTGTCAAGATCTTCGGGGGTGTCAATGCCGATACTCTCCCAGGGGGTGACGGCGCAGCGGATGGAATAGCCGTTTTCTATCCATCTCATCTGTTCAAGGCTCTCGGCCTTCTCGAGGGGCGACCGGGGGAGGAGGGTCAGCTCCCTGAGGGTTGAGGCGCGATAGCCATAGAGGCCAATGTGCTTGTAATAGGTGTGTTTCAGAATCCATTCATCTGCAGGTGAATCACGGAAGAAAGGAATAACTGACCGGCTGAAGCAAATGGCATCCATGTTTTTTCTGACAATGACCTTGGGCTGGTTGGGATTGAAAAGATCTTCATCCGGCTCAACCCTGCGGATAAGGGTCGCTATCATCACCTCATTGCCGGTGAAGCAATCCATCAGAGTCCTGATCTGTTCCGGCCTGATAAACGGTTCATCGCCCTGGATATTGATAATGATATTGTTTTTGCTTCCGTCGGTGACCACAGTAGCTGCTTCGGCACAGCGGTCAGTTCCGCTCCGGTGCTCTGGTGAGGTCATTACAACCTTCCCGCCGAAGGCGGTTACCGCTTCGCGGATGCGCTCATCGTCAGTTGCCACCCAGGTCTCCTCCAGAACCAGTGAAGCCTGCCGGTACACTCTCTCGATCATTGTCATCCCGCCGATGAGGGCAAGAGGTTTTCCGGGGAAGCGTGCTGAGGCATATCGTGCAGGGATAATCCCCGTAAACCGCAGTGAATGGCACTCTTTCATGGCTCCAAATTACTAAAAACAGCTTTAACATAATGTAAAAAAGTCGTAAATTCGCAGTTCATTGGATTTTGATGAAGGAATTACAGAGCGTAAAACAGAGGTTTGGAATAATTGGCAATCATGAGGGACTGAACAGGGCTCTTGACATAGCTGTTCAGGTGGCCCCCACAGACCTCTCTGTACTTATAACAGGTGAAAGCGGAACCGGGAAGGAGGTTTTTCCGCAGGTGATACACACCTTCAGCCTGCGCAAGCACGGTCCGTATATAGCGGTGAACTGTGGCGCCATACCGGAGGGAACGATTGATTCAGAACTCTTCGGACATGAGAAGGGTGCTTTTACCGGGGCAACAGACAGCCGTAAGGGTTACTTTGAGGTTGCAAACAGAGGTTCGATATTCCTTGACGAGGTGGCTGAACTGCCCCTCTCTACGCAGGTCAGGCTGCTCAGGGTGCTGGAGAGCGGCGAATTCATAAGGGTTGGTTCATCAAAGGTTCAGAAGACCGATGTCAGGGTCATTACCGCCACCAATGTTGATATAGTCCAGGCAGTAAGTTCGGGAAGGTTTCGTGAAGACCTTTTCTACAGGCTGAATACGGTACCCATACGGGTGCCGCCCCTTCGTGAAAGAGGTGAAGATATCGTTTTGCTGTTCCGGAAGTTCGCTGTTGATTTCGCGGAACGCTACCGGATGCCAGCCATAAGGCTTGATCACCAGGCCAGGGAGATGTTGTTGAACTACTACTGGCCGGGCAATGTAAGACAGCTGAAGAATATCACTGAACAGATGTCAGTAATTGAGCAGGACCGTGATATCAATGCCACCAAACTTGCACATTATCTTCCGGATATACGGATCGGGAGGCTTCCCGTTCCTGTAAGGGGGTATG
>WXFE01000276.1 GCA_009881065.1 Bacteroidales bacterium
GGCCTTTGACTTCCTTGAAAAGCCCCTTGATCTCAACCGCCTGCTCATAACCATTCGCAATGCGCTTGAGAGAGGCTCACTGATCACCCAGACCAAGGTACTGAAGAAACAGGTCAGCAAAAGGTACGAGATTGTGGGCAACTCACCTGCAATATTGAAGGTCAAGGAGATGATTGACAGGGTTGCTCCCACCGAAGCCCGTGTGCTTATCACCGGCGCCAACGGCACCGGGAAGGAACTGGTGGCGCACCAGGTACATGAAAAGAGCAACCGTGCTCGCGGCCCCTTTGTGGAAGTCAACTGCGCGGCTATACCCTCCGAGCTGATTGAAAGCGAACTCTTCGGTCACGAAAAGGGATCATTCACCTCGGCAATCAAACAGCGTATCGGCAAGTTTGAACAGGCTTCGGGAGGCACTATCTTTCTCGACGAGGTGGGAGACATGAGCCTGGCAGCACAGGCAAAGGTTCTCAGGGCACTGCAGGAAAACAAGATAACCCGGGTGGGATCTGACAAGGATATCCACGTTGACGTCAGGGTAGTAGCCGCAACCAACAAAAATATCAGGGAGGAGATTGACCACAACAGATTCAGGGAAGACCTCTACCACCGCCTCAGCGTGATACTGATTCATGTGCCTACTCTCAATGAAAGGCAGGAAGACATACCCCTCCTTGCT
>WXFE01000277.1 GCA_009881065.1 Bacteroidales bacterium
GAATCCATCAACGCGATAACTGAATTCATTCAAAGGAAAGCATCAGCATAAATGTGCGGGGTAGCAGGAATAATAGACTACAGTGGAAGAGATGACAGCATTGGTGCAGTGGAAGCAATGCTCCGGTCTTTCAGTTACCGCGGACCGGATGAAAGCGGAATATATCATTCCCCAGTTGCTGCCATTGGCCACGTAAGACTCAGCTTCACAGACCTGGTATCCGGCCAGCAACCCCTGTCAGACATGACAGGCAGATACTGGATCGTTTTCAATGGGGAGATATTCAATCACATAGAACTCCGGAAAGAGCTGGAGGAAAAAGGTATTAAGCTTACATCCAGGTCTGATACCGAGGTTCTCGTTAATCTCTTTGCCCTGTACGGGGAAAATTGTCTGGGGCTGCTTAACGGGCAATTCGCATTCGCCATCTGGGACAAACTGGAGGAGAAGCTTTTCATTGCACGCGACCGGGTGGGGAAAAGGCCACTATTCTATACTATGGCAAACGGAGCGCTTTACTTTGCCTCGGAGATTAAAGGCATTTTCCGGAACCCTGAAATTACTCGCACACTCAATCCGGAGAATCTGGCACAGATTTACACCTTCTGGACTGCTCTGACACCGGCCACGGCATTCAAAGGTATCAGTGAACTTTCTCCGGGACATTATCTGACCTTCAGCAAAGAAGGCCTCACCGTCCGCAAATTCTGGGAGTTGAACTTCTGTAAAAGCGAATCAGCCATTTCTCTGTCAGATGCTCTTGAAAGATTTCACGAGCTCTTTAAGAGCGCAGTGCAACTCTGCCTCAGGGCTGATGTGGAAGTAGCTGCATACCTCAGCGGAGGAATCGACTCAAGCGCAACAGTTGCTTATATAAAGGATCTCAAGCCCGGTGTTCTTAAAACTTTTTCCATTGGGTTCGAGGATAAGGATTTTGACGAAAGCAAATATCAGGAAGAGGCAATAAGGTACTTCAATACCAGCCACAGGGCAATAAGCTGCACTTCGAAGGAGATAGCTGAGGCATTTCCAAAAGTTATCTGGCATGCAGAGACCCCGCTTACGCGCACTGCCCCCACCCCGATGCTGATCCTGTCAAAGCTGGTCAGGGACAATAATATTAAGGTTGTCATCAGCGGTGAAGGTTCGGATGAGGTCCTTGCCGGTTATGATATTTTCAGGGAGGCAATTATCAGGAGATTCTGGGCTTCGCAGCCATCATCATCATTGCGGCCGATGTTGCTCAAGAAGATCTACCCTGACATACCACATCTGCACAATGCAAGTCCCAACATCCTGAAGATGTTCTTCGGATACAGGCTTGAAGAGACTGCAAATCCATTGTACTCACACCTGTTAAGGTGGAACAACTCCAATCATATAAAGAAACACTTCTCGGACCATATAAGGGAATCGATTAACGGATATGATCCTCTCACGGATCTAGCCGGCAGATTACCGGAATCGTTCATGGATTGGTCGCCACTTGCCAGGGCACAATGGCTCGAGACAACCATTTTCATGTCAGGGTACCTGTTATCATCCCAGGGTGATCGCATGGCGATGGCCAACTCGGTTGAGGGAAGATATCCGTTCCTCGACTACAGGGTCATTGAGTACTGTTCAACACTCCCGGACAAGCTTAAACTCAACGGTCTGAATGAGAAGTACCTGTTAAAGAAGCTGATGAGCGGGAGAATCCCTGAGAGTATCATTAAACGGCCCAAACAACCATACCGCGCTCCTATCAGCAGCGTATTCACAGGCAGTGAAAGACCGGATTATGTCGGTGAGATGCTGTCAGAAGAGATGACAAGGCTCGCCGGAATCTTCAACAAAGACTCTGTAGCAGCTTTACTGGCAAAGATTGAAAAGAGCGGTACGGCATCTGAGATGGATAACATGGTACTTGCCGCGGTAATATCAACTCACCTGGTTCATCATCAGTTTATTGAAAACAATAATTCGGAGTTCCGGAGCGAACCTCTGAGCAACCTGAAAATAATAGAAGAAAACAAATAGAGGATCGATTCTCTACAGCAGGGATTTCCTGTGGCAACAGCAACAGGAAAAAACGAACAGGAGAGAGTGACCACACAAAAAAACGCATCATGCCAACAAGAAAACCATTCTCGAAAGACATCATCCTTCTTGAAAATGTAGAAAGGGTAGTTGACAATATTATTGAACAGCTGCGTTCAGACGTGTTGCAAAGGTTCAAAAGACGCGGTGCAGTTATCGGAATAAGCGGAGGGATAGACTCCTCCGTCTGTCTGGCACTGGCTGCCAAAGCATTTGGCCCTGACAGGGTACTGGGGGTCATGCTGCCCGAGAAGGACTCCAACCCTGACAGCGAGATTCTTGCACGGGAACTTGCCTCACGGTTCGGCATAAGAGCAATAAAAGAAGAAATAACCGGAGCACTGGCGGGATTCGGTTGCTACGAGAGGCGGGACGAGGCGGTGAAACGTGTTTTCCCGGAGTATGACCCGAAAACATGGAAGATGAAGATAGGCATAAGGCAGAGCGGGTTATTCAATAACATCCCTCCCATCTTTTATCTTACCGTAATTGACCCTGCCGGGAATGAAAAGGACAAAATCCTCCCTGCAAATGAGTATCTGCAGATAGTTGCTGCCTCCAACTTCAAGCAGCGGACCCGCATGTCAATGCTTTACTATCATGCTGAAGCTCTCCATTATGCAGTTGTAGGAACACCCAACAAGCATGAGCAGGAACAGGGGTTCTTTGTCAAGCATGGCGATGGCGCGGGTGATGTGATGCCTATTGGCAATCTGTACAAGACACAGGTTTATCAGCTTGCTGAGTTCCTTGGAGTTCCCGGGGGCATTATTGAGCGCACGCCTACCACTGACACCTACTCTGCAGAACAGACCCAGGAAGAGTTCTTTTACCAGTTACCCTTCCATCTGATGGACAGGTTCTGGTACGGCTTTGAGAATGGCTATCCAGCCGAAGAGGTAGCTGCTGTTATGGGAGAAACCACTGAACGTGTGGAAGCTCTCTTCTTCAATTTCGAACGTAAACGGAAAACGACTGAATACCTTCGTATGCCTCCGGTGAGGGATTATTATCGCGGATAAAACTATAGTCATGAATGCAATTGATTATTTCTTCGGGAATACTTACCG
>WXFE01000278.1 GCA_009881065.1 Bacteroidales bacterium
CAATGAACTCCTTTGAATCCTTGTCGATGTGAAGGATGACGTCCGTTCCGCGCTCTTCCCTCTGCGCCTCTTCAATAGAGTATTCCGGGCTGCCGCTGCAGGTCCACTTCACTGCAGGCTCATCCTCACGATATGACTTTGAAATGACTTCGACCCTGTCTGAGACCATGAATGCCGAATAGAATCCGAGACCGAACTGGCCAATGAGCCCACTGGCCTGATCCTTATATTTGTCGAGAAATTCGTTAGCACTCGAGAAGGCTATCTGGTTCAGATATTTGTCTATCTCTTCAGCGCTCATCCCGATGCCATTGTCAGAGACGGTAAGTGTTTTCTTTTTAGGATCAAGAGTGACGCTTACTCGCAGTTCACCGAGCTCGCCCTTGAATTCTCCTGCCAGGGCCAGCGCCTTCAGCTTCTGGATGGCGTCTGTAGCGTTTGATACCAGTTCTCTCAGGAAGATCTCATGATCTGAATAGAGAAATTTCTTGATGATTGGAAAGATGTTTTCTGTGGTTACTCCGATTTTACCCTTTTCCATATTTTTG
>WXFE01000279.1 GCA_009881065.1 Bacteroidales bacterium
ATTATTCTCCGCCAATTGGCGGATCATGATCCTCAAATATGGGGTTTCTGAAAAGAAAAAGCCCTGCATCCACCTTCGGTGTCTGTCGGGGCTTTCTTTTCATCCCTCGTTTGAGCAAGCTCAGCTCGGTCTGAAAACAAAAACCCCGTCGCTTTTGCGACAGGGCTTGTTCTTTGTAGCGGAGGGAGGATTCGAACCTCCGACCTTTGGGTTATGAGCCCAACGAGCTGCCACTGCTCCACCCCGCAATGTGGGTGCAAAGATACATACTATTTCCTTAAGAACAAAAAATAATCTGTATTGTCAAATGACCGGCTGTCATTTATCTTCTGACAAAACGGAAGGTATGTGTCCCTATCTTAACCTCCAGAGTATTGTCAGTCAGAGTGATTATCTCCCAGACAACCGGCTCAAACTGCAGGTTAAGCACGCCGGAAAAATGCCCGTCCGGAAGAGTAGAAACAAAACTCAATCCGAAGTAAAAGCTTCCAAACGGAGAACTGCCCGTTATGGCCACCTCATACGGAAACTCCGTCTCTCCTGTCCCGTCTTCCAGTCTCTCAACAACGGCGGTATGGAAGGTGATCTGGTTGCCATTGATACTGAACTCACCGGTAATTTCATAACCGCAAAACGTTGTCCCGACAAATGACACATTGGTGTAATCAACCATGCAGTAATCACCTTTGGTATTGAATTCAACCCTGGGAGCGGGATAACCTGAATCTGATTCAAGTGTCCAGTTGCCATAAAGCAGATCGGCATCGGAATCCTCCTTGCTGCAGGAGACCATTGACACCAGAAAAATCAATCCAATAATTAATATATTTTTCATTATTTACAGGAATTTGACTGCGAAAGTTAAGAAAAACAGATATAATTTGCAAGCAGCGCCTATTGTCACTGTTTTTCTCCTCTCAGACGAGAACCATAGTTATTCCAGGCGCACCGGCCATACCTGACCGCTTTAAAATTGTTAACTTTCGGAATTATCCGGCAGAATGTAACTTTAATTGAAAAGGAGGATATCAGAAGTTATGAAATACATCTCAAAATTAGCAGCCGCATGCCTGATGATACTGGCAGTCACTGACCTTTGTCACTCGCAGGAGAGCCAGTCGGTGAACATGGCGCAGTATCTTTTCCCGGAATTCACTGAGTGCATCATAAAATCGAAAACAGGTTCAGTAACAACGGAAACAGGCAATTACAACACCATCACAGGTAAAATGGCATTTATGAAGGACGGTGTCATCTATGGCCTGACAACAGCCAGACAGGCTGACACAATAACAATAGACAACCGGCACTTCGTCCCTTTTGGTGAATTCATTTACGAGGTTGTGGTCAACGCTCCAATCACCCTGTTTATACAGCACGAAAGCCGTCTTATCCCTCCCGGTCAGCAGGTAGGTTACGGTGGCACCTCCAAAGTCTCTAAGGTTAACACCTACTCCCATATGAGCACCCAGGGAGGTGTCTACAGCCTCGAGATTCCACCTGATTTCGAGATTAAGTACTTGCCTGTGTACTGGGTCCGCCACAATGGCGAGATGCACAGCTTCCTGGGACGTGCCAGGTTCATTAAAATTTTCCCTGAATACAAAAAGGAGATCGGAAGCTTCATAAAATCACAGGGCATTAAAATGGAGGACCGCGAGGACCTGATCAGGCTCGTAAAGTACTGCAACGAACTGTACGCCCAGTAATACTGCTGATTATCAAGCAACAATGGAATATAATGAACCGGGAGCCAGGGACTCTGTTGTCTCAACGGTGAGCATCATTGCCAGATGCTCTGTCGTCTAAAAAGTGGACTTCGGAGCCAGGTGGCTTTGTCATCCCGACAGTGAACTTCGGAGCCAGGGGGCCTCGTTGTCTCGACAGTGAACTTTGGTGCCAGGGGCTCCGGCGGCCGGGACCGGGGAACAAAAGATGATGAGAGGTCACGCAAAGCGATAGAGCCTACGGTTATCAGCAACCGGGACCGGGAAAAAACTGGTGATGAGAGGTCACCCCAAGTGATAATGCCATGCAGCCATCCCCGGCGGTAAAACCATGGAACAGGTAATGGAGAATGTAATAGCGTCTGACCCTGGTTTCATCCCTCACGAAATATTCACGGTTTGATAACAAACCGGAAATTTTCCTAGTTTTACATCTCCCGGACTGACCATTCAGTCCGGCTGGTTGTGC
>WXFE01000280.1 GCA_009881065.1 Bacteroidales bacterium
TACGTAAAAGCTGGCAGCACACATGCTGCCTATGCTCATGATAATGATGCTCAGGATGGGATTCGGGTTCATAAGGTGGAAAGATTGGCCTGTCAAATATAGTGATTTGCCGGTTCTGAACTGGCTCAGCGATTTACCGGATATTCATTTATTTCATTCTTGATATTATCAGTTACTGTCTGTTTACTTATCCTGACAGACATTAATAGTGACTGCCGGTTTCCGGCCGTTCACTTATCCTGGCAGACATTAATGGTGACTGCCGGTTTCCGGCCGTTCACTTATCCTGACAGACATTAATGGTGACTGCCGGTTTCCGTCCGTTCACTTATCCTGGCAGCCACCAATGCTTACTGCCGGCTGCTTGT
>WXFE01000281.1 GCA_009881065.1 Bacteroidales bacterium
AAAGTTCCCCAGGAAGCTCTTGACGCTGCAAAAGCTGCTCTCGAAACAGCAAAAACAGCCCAGACTGATGTTTACTTTCCGGCTGAATTCGCTGCTCTGAATGACTCACTCACCGTCATGCTCCAGAACATCGAAACACAGAAGTCAAAGTCAGCAAAAGATTTCAAAGCTATCAAGGTCGCCGCTGATGGTATTGCTCTCAAGGCAGCTGAACTGTCAGAAAATGTAGAAGCCAGGAAAGCTGAAGTCAAGGCTGAAGCTGAAACCCTGATGGCAGACGCCAAAACACTCCTCGACGAGGCTAAGGCTCTTCTTGTCAAGGCTCCCAAAGGCAAGGAAGGCAAAGCAGTTGTTGAAGAAATGAAGAACGAACTGACCGTCATCGAGACTTCTCTCACCGATGCTCAGACCCTCTTCGATGAAGGCACCAACTACATGGAAGTTGTTGATAAGGTAAAAGCTTCAACCGAAGGCATCAACGGCATCATCGCCGAGCTGAAGGCAGCAATGGAAAAGGCCGGTATCAAATTCTAAGCATACTGTTGAACCAATAAAGAGGAGGGTGTCTCATATTACAAATGGGGCACCCTTTTCTTTTTGTCAATCCCCGGGCCTGTTCACTGGGATTTTTTTAACTTCGCACCCATGAAAAGAGTGTCCCTGACTCATATTATAATTTATGCTATCGCCGGCATCGTGCTTGCCGTCATCGGAGTGCTGGTTTTCCGCGCTCTTGTGCCCGAGCCGCCACTGCCAGAGGTGGAGCAGGCACGTGTCGCCATCGTCAGAGCCAGGGATCTGCAGTCAGAGATATATTCACCTAAACTTTATCGCGAGGCGAAGAACAATTACGACTCGGCAATGGCCGTATGGCGAAGCGAAAACGATCGCTTCATACTGGCACGCGATTACGAGCGGGTCATACGGTTCGCGGAGATAGCTCAGAAGAAGGCCGAAGAGGCCTCGCGAAACACCATATCCAGATCGAAGAGCCTCAAGAGCACCCTTGAGAGCGAAATCGCCCGCCTGAACCACGAGATGGCTGCGTTCGAAAAGATCTTCCTCTCGATGCCCCTTCCCCAGGATATCAAAAAGAAACACGCCCGCGGAAAACTCCTCATCAAGGAGGCGGGAATCGACTATAAAAAGGAGCGCTACGTTGACGGAAACGTCAAAATCACTGAAGCAAACGAGTATATTTCAAGTACTTACAATCTTGCCAGGAAAAGCCTGGTGGAATATTTCAGGCACTATGACACCTGGCAGGAGTGGGCTGATGAGACAATTGCCGAGAGCAGGAGGAGCGGGTCATACGCGATGCTGGTGGAAAAGATTCCGGCGCAGCTTCACCTGTACCAGGGAGGCAAAAAGAAGTATACCTTTGAGGCAGAATTCGGAAGCAACTGGCTGGGTGACAAGAAAAGCAGGGGAGACATGGCTACGCCTGAGGGGAAATACATTGTTACGAAGAAGCTTTCCGGAAGCTCGACAAAGTATCATAAAGCCCTGTTAATCAACTATCCGAACAAGATTGACGTGCAGGAATTCAACGAGAGGATAAGGAACGGACAGCTCCCGGCCGATGCCAGCATCGGTGACATGATTGAGATTCACGGCGACGGCGGCAAGGGCGGCCACTGGACACAGGGATGCGTCGCCCTGAAAAACTCTGACATGGACATGTTATTCAAATATGTTTCTAAAGGAACACCGGTGACCATCATCGGTTCGACATTAACCCTTGAGGAGTTTTTCTCCTCGCGAGTAAAGTGATCATGGAAGAGCAGACTGAAAATTTACCGGAACAAGCTGCAGAAAGCAGCCCCCCGGCATTTAATAAAAGGTTTAACCAGGCGGTTAATTTCCTGAAGAGTGACCCCCGGGCACGGCGAACACTGATCTCCCTGGCAATAGTGCTGCTGTTGCTGTTCATCTTTTCCGTGCCGGTTTATATTGCTCCTGCGATGCAGGACTCGTGGGGAAAGAATCGCGCTGAGTGCAGGCCTGACTCGTCATTGCTTGACAACAGATCCATCAGGAGGCAGATGTCGGCCGCCCACAATGAGATAACACGCCTTGAAAGAAGGCTTGCTTCTTTTGTGCCCACACAGACCTACCTCGTGATAAACACGGTTGACAACCGGTTTTCTCTCTACAGGAACAGGCAGCTGGTGCGTGAAGGATACTGTTCATCAGGCAGTTACACGCTCCTTAAGACTGAAGAGGGCGATAAGGAATGGATTTTCAAGACTCCGCGTGGAAGACTGAGTATCCTGGGAAAGATAACCAACCCGGTATGGCGTAAGCCTGACTGGGCTTTTGTGGAGGAGGGTCTGCCCATACCCGGGGCCAGTGATCCGTCGAGGTATGAGTTTGGCGTGCTGGGCAAGTATGCCATGAGCCTCGGCGACGGTTACCTTATTCATGGGACACTCTATCAGAGGCAGCTCGGGATGCCCGTGACGCACGGATGCATCAGGCTTGGCGATGAGGACCTTGAAGTGGTGTTCAAATCGCTGAATGTAGGATCAAGAGTTTACATTTACTGACAAGAACTTAAGCGATGAACCGCGAAAGAAAAAAATGGCTGATAATTGCCGCTTCTCTGCTGGCAGTTTTCATCATCTATTATCTGGTGATGTCGGTTTTGGCTGTCAGCCGTGCCGTGAATGAGTTTGACGATGCGTATTTCGCTTCGCTGGAGCAGAAGGAGGGAGACACGATAGACCTGTGTGCCATCCCCGGATACATCGATATGATCCGCACCAGGGCCTTCCTGAGTTCTCAGGTGAAGCTGGCGGAGTCGGACTCGGTGGGGTTGCTGATCAATGTTCGCGACAGCGTGATTCAGCTGCTGATTAAAGGATTGCCGGTGAGGACGGTGAAAATTGACGAGTATGATGTCTCGCCGTTTTTTCATAGTGCAAACCAGGAGGCCATTTACAAAATGCTTTCCACACCGCTGACCGTAACCGGCATGCAGGCCACCTTTATGAAGGATCCGGTGAGTGTGAAGATTGCGCCCAGGGATACGTCGCAGGTGGTTGAGAGTGAAAAGCCTGACACCACTGATTTTGAGGCAGTATTTTTCACGCTTGACACAGACCGTAATATCCGGTTTTACTTTGAGCAGCAGGAAGATACCATTGGAGCTGACCGCCGGGCGAGGTTCTTTTTTGACCTGAAGGACAGGATGCGGAATGCTTCCGTGACGATGAGGGCTGTTGCGAGGATGAAGATACCACCGTATGTACCATATATCAAGATATGGCTCCCAAAAGCCGAGGCGAAGATTATTTACCGGGCTATTCC
>WXFE01000282.1 GCA_009881065.1 Bacteroidales bacterium
CTGTTGATGACCCTGCCTGATACCGTTGTGAAGAGTGATTCCGCCACCGTACTGATGACCCTCCCGGATACCGTGGTGAAGAGTGATTCCGGCGCCCTGCCGAAGACCCTTCCGGATACTTTAGTGAAGAGTGATTCCGGCACCATACTGAAGAGCCTTCCTGATACTTTAGTGAAGAGTGATTCCGGTACCATACTGAAGAGCCTTCCGGATACTTCAGTGAAGAGTGATTCCGGCGCCCTGTCGAAGACCCTCCCTGATACTTTAGTGAAGAGTGATTCCGGCGCCCTGCCGAAGACCCTTCCGGATACCGTTGTGAGGAGTGATTCCGGCACCATACTGAAGAGCCTTCCTGATACTTTA
>WXFE01000283.1 GCA_009881065.1 Bacteroidales bacterium
ACTGTAGCAGGGATTGCCGTTCAGGAGAGTACATTCGTAATCGAAGTTTACATTATCTCCCGTTTTGATTGTCGGGCCGGAGCCGTGGCCCAGGATGCTGTACCATAAACCGGTGCTTGTTTCGGTAAAACTGCGGTCGCTTTTGCTGACCCAATCGTTTATGGTATGCCGGTCCTGTGTTATGAGAGACCTGTTCAGTTCGATGAGTTCGGTATTGGTGGGTGGTGAGGCCTTGCTCCTGCTGTCAGGTTTGTTCTGGCATCCTGCTGCTATAACAGCAATCGCGACGATGTATGGTGTCAGTCTCATTTAGCTATCTTTCTGGCAGCCTCCTCCAGTTCCTCCCGGAACGAAGGAAGAGTGTTTTCGAAATGTTTCACCACCTCATGAATTGTTCCCTTCATCTCCCCTCCTGCGGCATTCCTGTGTCCTCCGCCATTAAAACATTTGCGTGACAGATCGTTCGCGTTGAAGCAGCCCTTCGAGCGAAGCGACATCTTCACGAAGCCGGTACGCTCCACGAAGAGAACAGAAAGAACTATTCCGTTCATTGTCAGGAGAACATTTGCAAATCCTTCCGTGTCACCCTTGACGTAGTTGAATCTGTCAAGATCTTCCCTGGTGAGCCAGATATATGCTGTATGCAGG
>WXFE01000284.1 GCA_009881065.1 Bacteroidales bacterium
GGTTCAGAAAGAGGATGTTGGTGTCAATTATTGCCGGCATCATCATCCGGCGTTCCATGTAATTGTCTATCTCCTTTAGCGTTACACTGCCTATTGGCACTAACCTTTGCTTGTTGCCCTTCCCGGTGACGGTAACGAAGCCTTCACCACGATGGATGTCAGTGAGGCGCATGTTAACCAGTTCTGATACCCTCAGCCCGCATCCGTACAGGGTTTCAATAATTGCCCTGTTCCTGTGTCCTGCCGGCTGGCTCAGGTCTATGGATGCAACCATCCGGTCTATCTCATCAACAGTGAGTACCTCCGGAAGTTTCATGCCTGTCTTTGGCAGCTCCGGCAGCATTAACGGATCATCGGTGACGAGGTTTTCAACGAGCAGATACCCGTAGAATGACCTGATTCCCGAGATGACCCTTGCCTGTGTCCGCACAGCATCGTTCCTGGCTGCAATAAAAGCCACAAAATCACTCAGATCACCCGGGGTGAGCTCTGACGGCCCGCTTCCCGGCCTGTGTGACTCCACCCAGTCATGCAACCGTCGTACATCAGCCAGGTATGCAGCAACGCTGTTCGGCGAAAGCGAACGCTCAATCCTGAGATAT
>WXFE01000285.1 GCA_009881065.1 Bacteroidales bacterium
GAGACCCCTCGTTACATTATATTTATGCGGATTACCCTGCCATGCATGTAGTGAGGGGCCTCAGACCCCTCGCTACGGTATATATATACGGATTATCTGCCACGCAGGCAGGTCAAAACAATTTTTCCGGGTACATTCCCTGGTCAACCATCTTCCTGATGCTCTCAACGACGAATGGCTTGTCCTCCCTGTAGGTGACACCAAACCATTGGCTGTTGCTTCTCAGAATCTGAATGGTTATCTCCCCTTTCTTTACGAATTTGTCAAGGGATGTAGGAATATCAAGTTCAGCCTTCGGGTCAGACATGCGTTCCTTCAGGAAGTTGGTGAACTCCATGTTCAGGTATTTGTAAACTGAGGGTTTGAACCCGAAGAGGTTCATGGAGACAATCTCGTCACCGGTGTACCTGTTGACGTTTCCTTCCGCATCCGGAGCGAAAATGCCGTCAGGCCTCTTCTCTATTCCCCTGGTTTCCACAATATGTTCCAGGAATCCGTCACTGCTCACCCTGCAGATGCCACGGTTGACATGACCATGGTCAGAAAGGGTGTTGCCAAGACGGTAACCCACTATGCAATAATTCCTGTCATTGGTATCCTCTGTGAGGAAACTGTAAAGCACCTTAAAGGCGTCAACTCCATAGTAGTCATCGGCGTTTATTACCCCGAAAGGCTCGTGAATCTTGGGTTCCGTCACCATAATAGCATGACTGGTTCCCCAGGGTTTCTGACGCCCTTCCGGCACCTTGTATCCGCCGGGAAGGTTTCCGAGATCCTGAAAAACGTAATCAATCTCTATTACATCCCTGAGTCTCTTTACAAAAGTCTCCCTGAATTGCTCCTCTATATCACGCCTTATGACAAATACCACCTTGCCGAACCCGGCCCTCCTGGCATCATAGATCGAATAATCAATAATCGTTTCGCCGGAAGGCCCGACCTGGTCAAGCTGTTTATTCCCGCCATATCTGCTGCCCATCCCGGCAGCAAGAACCATTAGTGTAGGTTTCATCTGATTAAATGTTTTAGCTCAGACAATATTATCCAAATAATATGTACTTTCAAAGCCTCATAGAAAAGAATTGTCTCTTGTGGTAGAAATATGTGCTGACTCTGTTGAGTCAGCCACTGTTGCCGAAGCTGCCGGAGCCGGAAGAATAGAATTGTGTTCTGCACTTGCCGAGGGAGGAGTAACTCCCAGTGCCGGTCTTATCGAAGCGGTACGGCGCAACACGGGGATAAAAATCCACGTCCTTATCAGGCCACGCGGCGGTGACTTCCTTTACAGTGACAGTGAGTTCAGTGTGATGCGGCGTGACATTGAAGTTGCCGGGGAGAACGGTGCTGACGGAATAGTTACCGGAATACTCAACAGGGATGGGACAATAGATGTGGAGCGAACGGCCCTTCTGGCAGAATATGCAGCACCGATGAGCCTGACCTTTCACCGGGCATTCGACCTCTGCAGGGACGCAAAAAAGGGAATTGAGGATCTGATTGCCGCCGGTGCGGAGAGAATACTTACTTCCGGTCAGGCCAAAAGCGCCATCGACGGCACCACGCTCATTAAAAGCCTTATTTCATGGTCGGCTGGAAGAATAATCATAATGCCGGGAGGAGGCATTGATGAATACAATATAGGTCTGTTGGCAGCAGGCACCGGCGCAAGGGAATATCACCTCTCCGGCCGCCGGCAGAGGGAAAGCATGATGACCTTCCGCAGAAAAGGTATCTATATGGGTGATCCCAGGCTGCAGTCGGAATATATCCTTAAAAGCGCCGATGCCGAGCGGATCAGTTCGGTAATTATGATTTTAAAGGGTATTGTTTTTTAATTAAAGATGCTATTTTTGAGAATTCCCTGATCG
>WXFE01000286.1 GCA_009881065.1 Bacteroidales bacterium
TCTGCGGGGAATATATAATTCATGCTTCAGGCTGCAACCAATCCCGCAGCCGGTTATCACCCACCGGAGCCGGACCGGGGCGCTTCTGCCGGTACCGGTTACCAGAGTAGGACCGGGACACTTCTGCCGGTACCGGTTACCAGAGATGGACCGGGACGCTTTTGCCGGTACCGGTTACCATAGATGGTGTACCAGCGGCTTTATATCCTCTTCATATATAGCC
>WXFE01000287.1 GCA_009881065.1 Bacteroidales bacterium
CTCGTTGTTTAATACAGATCCGTAATAAAATGTATTTTTAAATCTCTCAATAATGTGCATCAATATGGGAGAAGAAAAATGACATTCCCGAACTTTAAGACAGGTAGTTATGGAGAAACCGTTCATACTTGCCAGGATACCTCAGGTTTTATTCAGAAGCGGTGTAATCTGTGAGTTGCCGGCTATTGTTGAAGGCTATGGCAAAAACATTGTCCTGGTCACCGGGGCAAGGTCATTTATGTCATCCGGCCGTGCTGAATGCCTGCTTGAACATCTCAGGGCCAGGGGAATTAAAGTCCGGCATATAACTGTTGCCGGGGAGCCGTCACCCGGGGTGGTTGATGAGGCTGTCAGCCGGTTGAAGGGAGCCGGTATCTCACTTGTCGTGAGCATTGGCGGGGGCAGTGTCATGGATGCCGGGAAAGCCATATCGGCCATGCTGACAACAGACGGGTCAGTGACTGATTACCTTGAGGTGGTTGGCAGCAGGGAGCATCCCGGAACAAAAGTGCCGTTCATTGCTGTTCCCACAACTTCGGGTACCGGCAGTGAGGCCACGAAGAATGCGGTAATTTCGCAGGTGGGGAAGGAGGGCTTCAAGCGATCACTGCGTCATGACAATTTTGTGCCTGACCTGGCAATCATTGATACGGAACTTACACTTGATTGTCCGCCT
>WXFE01000288.1 GCA_009881065.1 Bacteroidales bacterium
AATGAAATACGGAAATGATATCATCCTTCTGATTGACAGCGAGATGAACATTGTCGAAGCAAATGAACGGGCCGTCGCCACTTATGGCTATCCGCGCGAGCAACTTATTGGCATGAATATATCTGACATCCGTACCCCGGACGAGGCACCGCTGTTGTCAGAACAGGTCAGAAATCTCCATGAGGCAGGCTCATCATATATCGAAACCGTTCACCTGCGTCGCGACGGAAGCATGTTTCCAATCGAGATCAGCGCCTATACCGTTGAGGTAGAAGGGAAAAGATTCTTCCAGAGCATCGGCCGTGACATAACTGACCGTAAACGCGCTGAAGAGGAGATGCTCGAGAGCAACAAAAAACTCAGCACCATCATCAATAACCTCCGCGGAGTGGTTTTCCGCTGCAACAACGACCATGACTGGACCATGCAGTACATCAGCGACGGCATCTACGAACTGGCCGGTTACCTGCCCAATGAATTCATTGACAATAAAATAAGAACTTTCAGGTCGATAATTGATCCGGAAGATGTGGAGGTAGTCCGGAATACTATCCTCGAAGCTCTGGAGACCGGGTACCTTTATACCATAGAATACAGGATCATTACCTCATCGGGAAGCAGAAAATGGGTTTGGGAGCGCGGACGGGGCTATTACGAAAGTGACAGGCTGGTGGCCCTCGAAGGCTTCATTTCAGACATAACCGAACGGAAGCTGATAGAGGAGGAACTCATCAGGGCCAAGGAAAAGGCGGAACAGAGTGACAGGCTGAAGACGGCATTCCTGCACAACATCTCGCACGAGATCCGTACCCCGATGAACGCCATCGTCGGATTCACAACTCTGCTTGACTCTCCTGACACCACGGATGATTCACGCAGGCAATATATTGATATAATCTATCAGTCGAGCAACCAACTGCTCTCAATCATCACTGACATTGTCGATATCTCCAATATCGAGACGGGCCTGGTAAAGATCAGCCGGTCAACCGTCAACATAAACCAGCTGATCAGGAAACTCCACAACCAGTACCTGATGAGAGCCCAGGGTCAGGGCCTGGTGCTCAACTTTACCACACACCTTGATGACCAGGATGCACAGATGGTGACAGATGAAACAAAGGTGATCCAGATTTTTTCCAACCTGCTCAACAATGCACTGAGATTCACCAAAAGCGGAAGGATAGAGCTGGG
>WXFE01000289.1 GCA_009881065.1 Bacteroidales bacterium
CGCAAATTCTCTCCTGAAAAATGCGAGTGATCCCAGCAATCCGGGATTGACGAAGTTAAGCTGTGTCCACAAATCAGTCAGTGAGTTCTCTACCGGTGTTCCGGTAAGCACCAGCCTGTGTTCAGCCCTAAGCCTCATCACCGACCTGTAGAGGTGTGAGGAGGGGTTCTTGATATGCTGGCTCTCATCGAGCACCACATAGAAGAAGCAAACCCTGGTGAAGAGCTCAATGTCCTGCCTGACCGTATGATAACTTGACAGTACTATATCATAGCTGGTAAAGTGTGATGCTGATTTTTGCCGTGATGCACCGTAGTGGGTCAGTGTCTTCATTGACGGGCAGAAACGTTTTATCTCATTGTGCCAGTTGTGGCATAGCGACGCCGGTACAATGATCAGGGAGGTGGCCGGGGGAGTTTCCCTGCCAAAGAGGGTATGCTGCATCCGGTCACTGCCGTCAGCGCCTGATTCCGGGCACCTCCTGCTTATCATGCGGGTTTTCATCCTTTCCCTGTTGTACATGAGCAGCGCCAGGGCCTGCAGTGTTTTGCCAAGACCCATGTCGTCAGCAAGGCAACCGCCGAGGTTGTTTGACTGCAGGAAATGTAACCAGCTCATTCCCTCCTTCTGGTAGGGCCGCAGCTCTGCTTTAAGTCCTTCCGGTGCAGGTAATATCTCCAGCTTCTCAGGCATGACAAGCTTCGCCAGCCCGGTACAGAGGTCGCACTCTTCCGATGAGACAGCCTCGCTCAAGATGCTGAAATGCTGCTTGTGCAGCAGCAGACCGTCATCGCTGGCAGTGCCCATCTCGAACAGTCCCCGGTATCTGGCAAACCATTCCTCCGGGAGAATGGCAACTGTTCCGTCAGGCAACGGGTATTCGCGGATACCTTCAAGAATGTTTCTCCTGAAACGTGTAAAGGGAATTGTAAACGGTCCTATGATCACTTCGGCTTTCAGGTCGAACCAGTCATTTATTACCGTGTGACTGATTCTCACCTCAATCCTGTGCAGCGAGAAGGGCCGGTCAAGATATCCGGTACGGATTATCATACCCGCATCCTCCAGTCTCTTTCTGTTATAGGAGACTGTTTCAATAAGGTTGTACATTGCTTCCCCTTCCGACTCCCTGGACCATGGGGTGGTGAAGTTAATGCCGTCATCACTTGTCAGGCCTGCTTCATCAAGTGCATCCAGGCAACTCTTTTCCCATGCCGTATCACGTTCCTTCCGCAGGAAGATGAAATGGCCCTCCTTATTGCTGAATGCTGTGAAATGGGTAATATCATCAGGATAATAAATATCTCTGTTGTCATAGCGGAATTTTAGTATGGCTGCCGGAACTCCGGTGATGGTACGCTCAACAGTTAGAAATGCTTTTTTCTCCGCTTCCGAGTGCTTAAAGGAGAACCCTCTCCCTGTCACCCGGTGATTGTTGATCACCTGGAGCACGAACGTGGAGAAGTATTTTTCCACTGTTTTCTCAGGAATGATGATCCTCTCCCTGGTCAGGAAAGGCTTGATTTTGATCCCTTCAATTTCAGCGATGAAGTGGATGGTATGCCCCGATCTGATGATGCATGGCCTGTTTGACAGTATCTCAATCTGCTGGCCGCGAAGATTGACTGGTTTGCCAGCTGATTCCACAATCAGGCTGTACGCGGTTTCATCGGGAGTACGGTCAAACCGGAACACGGGATCTGCCGTCAATGGATTGATTTCCAGTCTGTCTTCATGATGAAGGGTGTTTACTCCCGGCTTTTGAAGGAAGAGGGGTATCTCTTCATTCAGTGTTATCCGGAGACACTGTGCAATCCTCGACTCTATAAACGGCTTTATCAGTTCGCTGAACTCTTTCTCGCTAACATTTTCCAGGAACTCCCTGACATTCCGGTGTTTTGAAAAAAGCTTGAAGAGGTTGCGGTCTGAGTATTCGTTAACAAGCCGCACCGCCTCCTTTTGCTCGTTATCAAGTTCTGAAAGGGTAAAGCTATTGGGGAATGGCGACAGCGCCTCTTCCGCGGTGTAATACTCCCTTCCCGCCATCTTCTCAAGCATGTATGGCATCAGTATGGTGCCCCATCTGCGGTGCTGGGTCAGAATAAGTGCAAACAGCCTTTCCCTGGCTGCTACAATGGTGGGGTGCATCTGTAAACGAAATAAACATGCAATTTTGAAATTCCCCGGGTAAAATCAAATAGCTGGCATTAAATTATTATTTACCCGGGGCTGGTCAATTTACCTGTGACTTTGTCGTTTTTAAGCGCTGATGATGAGTCTTTTACGGCATTTGTGTCCTGCCTGCAGCAGTGTGAAAGGATAATTTTAATATCTTTCCGTACTTGTTTTATAAGGGAACAACAAATGAAAAAGGTCATTATAACCGGTATTTTATTGAGTTTGACTTTGCTGCTCTTCTCTCAGGAGACACCTGTCACAACCGGATGGAGGGCAATCCGCGCATCGAAAGTATCTGTTGACGGCAGGGCGCTGACCACAGATGACCCTGCACCAGAGGGGTGGATAAATGCCACTGTTCCCGGCACTGTCCTGACTACCCTGGTCAATAACAGCATCATGCCGGAACCATGGTACGGAATGAATAACGAGAAAATTCCTGATGTATGGGATGTGGGCCGCGATTATTACACATACTGGTTCTTCACAAGATTCTCAATACCGGACCTTGACTCCACCCGCCAGGTGTGGCTCAATTTCAGGGGGATAAACTACAGGGCCGAGATATGGTTCAACGGCAGCCTCCTCAGTGACACCGCTACTGACGGTATGTTTCTCCGCAGGAAATACAATATAACCTCCCTTCTGAACCATGAC
>WXFE01000290.1 GCA_009881065.1 Bacteroidales bacterium
TCGCCCCGGGATCACAAGGCAGGCAGATAAACCCGTCAGGGTATTGCCAGCACTACCGGGCCTTATCCGGATATCCGGGATTAAAGATAAGTCTGAGAGATGAATCCCTGGTAAGATAGTTCCAGGCCCAGGTGATGAATATCATCAGCTTGTTTTTCACGCTGAGGATAAGCATGAGGTGCAGGAACATCCAGATCAGCCAGGCAAAATACCCTTTGAATTTCATGAACGGAAGATCGACAACCGCCTTGTGCTTTCCTATCGTGGCCATTGAACCAAGATCGCGATACTCATATGAGTCCATTTTGTTCCCGGTGGCCAGGGCCTTCAGATTCCGTGCAAGGAGTTTCCCCTGGTTGATGGCCACATTTGCTACCTGCGGGTGACCGTTCGGATAAAGAGGGGTTTCCATATATGCTATATCGCCTATGGCGAAGATATTTGAGTAGCCTTTAATACGGTTCTGACGATCAACGATGTACCGTTGTGACCGGGTTATGCTTTCCGGCCTTATTCCATTGATGAGGTTCCCGGTGACGCCGGCTGCCCAGATCAGGTTTTTGCATTTTATTGTGTCACCGTTGTTAAGGATCACTGTGCTGCCGTCATAGCCGGTAACAAAGACTCCTGTCATTACATCAACACCAAGCTCTTTCAGGTACTTCATTGATGCCTTTTTTGCCTTATCACTCATATTGTTGAGTGTGCTTGTGCTGCCCCCCACGAGTATAATCTTCAGGGCTGAAAAGTCGAAACCGGGATAGTCCCTGGGAAGGATATACCGCTTCATTTCAGCAAATGCACCTGCCAGTTCAACTCCGGTGGGTCCAGCTCCGACAATCACAATATTGAGCAGCTCTTCTATATTGCCCTCCCTTGCTGCAAAGAGACTCTCAAAGCCGAGCAGTATCCTGTTCCGGATCTCAATTGCATCCATAGTGGTTTTCATTGGCAGGGCATGCTGCATTATGTCGTCACGGCCGAAGTAATTCGTTTGGCATCCGGTAGCAATTACCAGGTAATCATAACTGTAACTACCGGTGGAGGTTACTATTTCATTTTGGTCAGGGATG
>WXFE01000291.1 GCA_009881065.1 Bacteroidales bacterium
GAGGGAGGCAAGGAGCTCCCTGCGGTTCAATCCCCACGAGACAGCAATGACCGGAATGCCGGCAGCCTGACATGCCTCGATGTCACGGGTTTCATCCCCAACATAAACTATCCTTTCTGCATGGAGCTGTTCCCTGATCATCATCTTCCTGATAACCCTCTCCTTACCGAGGAAGTTTCTGCCGCTGTATATAAAATCAAACAGAGCCGTCAGATTGTTGAGCTCAAGAAACTGCCTGACATTCTCCACGGAGTTGGAGGTTAAAATACCCAACCCGAAACCTGCTTCGCGGATATCGCGAAGAGCCTTTTCCATGTTGTCGAAAAGCTTCATTTCAGGCACATGCCTGTTTATCTCTTTCCTGATCCTCATTACCAGCGTCAGTAACTTCAGCCTGGAGATACCATAGGCTTCAAGCAGCTCCTGGGGCCTTTTCGTCCGAAACAACTCCTGTTCCCCTTCGCCGACAGGCTGGCAGTCATATTCCGGGGCAATCCGGTTATAGACGTTCAATCCCAATTCGAGTGTATCGGCAAGCGTACCGTCGAAGTCAAAAACTATATGAAACATTTTATTCAATCACAGGGTGAATTACCTGGTTACCCTGACTCTTTTCTCTCCCCGGTAGCTTTTGATATTGACTTCCTGTTTCAGGTAGCTGATCAGCGCCTGAGCGGTGGTAAGGAAGAGCGACTGACCCGGATCAGCATGCTCGTATCTGTAGGTCAAGGTCATGTAGCTGTTCATGGCGACGGAGTAGACATGGTTCAGATCGAGCGGTTTGCCGTCATCGGTGTGCACTGTGATCTCTTCCGGTTCACCATGGTCATTGACCCTGGTTTCAGTAGTGATTCCCGAGGTGAAGAGAGGCGACTTTCTGTCTGCAGACCAGGCTGCGCGCAACAGTGAAAAGATCTCGCTGCCGGTGAGTTTTGTCACCACCAGCTCATTGCCGAACGGATCAAGCTGGTAGACATTTTTGATTGTTACCGGGCCTTTGGGAAGCCTGTCGATACGCACTCCCCCCGGGTTCATCAGCGCTATGTCAGCACCGGCGGCCGCACGCTGCCCATCGGCCATCAGGTATCCCAGCTCCTCAGATGATGAGAAATCGTCTGTGGCTGTTGCTATCACCTGGTTGAGAACAGGATTGTCATTGTACCTGTCGACCATGGCGCGGATCTCAGGCC
>WXFE01000292.1 GCA_009881065.1 Bacteroidales bacterium
TATCGAGATTGTAATATCTGAGAATACTCCTGATCCGTCATTTGCGGTTGCTCTTGCCACCACCGTACCATCTGCAATTGCGGTTACCAGTCCGGATGAATTGATTGTGGCCTCGCCTGTTACATTGATTACTGACCAGGTTACGGTTTTGTTTGTAGCATTATCAGGTTGTACCATCACAGAAAGTTGCAATGTGCCTTTGGGAGTTGAGATGACTGGTTCTCCTTTAGCTGCAGCTACATACATTTTGGCAACCAGGACAGTCTGGCCGCTGATGGTAATAACCAGCTGGCCATAAACACCGCTACC
>WXFE01000293.1 GCA_009881065.1 Bacteroidales bacterium
AGATTAACACCATTGACGGTTGCTCCGGTAAAATAGAAATTCATGTGATCCACACCATTGCCCTCAAACACGGGTGTAAAACACTGTGCCCCGGATTTCAGAATTACCAGAAACAATATCAGGAATAATGCAACTGTTTTTTTCATTATAGGGTACTTTTATTTATTGTTCGGATTATTGCCTTCAACTCTTTAGTTCACGATAACCAGAGATTTCGAGGATGAAAAGTCACCTGTTGCCAGCCTGTAGAAGTAAAGGCCGGCTTTGGCTCTC
>WXFE01000294.1 GCA_009881065.1 Bacteroidales bacterium
ACTGCCGTCGTTAGCTGTTGCACGGGCTGTAACAGTACCGTCGGCAACTGCTCTTACAAGTCCAGTGCTGCTGATCGTCGCCTGGCCTGTACCGTTCGTGATGCTCCATGTAACACTCTTGTTCGTGGCATTGGCCGGGGTGACTGTTGCCGTCAGGGCTAATGTGCCGTTATCCCGGGTGATGGTAGTTGCTCCGCCCTCACCTGTGACTGTAATACCTGTAACCGGTATGACCTGATCGCTGATGGTAATATCCAACTGACCATATACACCACTGCCGTCATTAGATGTCGCCCTCGCTGTAACAGTACCGTCGGCAACTGCTGTAACTACTCCGGAGGAGTTGATCGTTGCCTGGCCTGTACCGTTCGTGATGCTCCAGATAACACTCTTGTTCGTGGCATTGGCCGGGGTGACTGTTGCTGTCAGGGCCAATGTGCCATTATCCCGGGTGATGGTAGTTGCTCCTCCCTCACCTGTGACAGTAATACCTGTAACCGGTATGACCTGATCGCTGATGGTAATAACCAGCTGACCGTAAATGCCACTGCCGTCATTAGCTGTAGCTCTTGCAGTGACAGTTCCATTTGACACTGCTGTAACTACTCCGGAGGAGTTGATCGTTGCCTGACCTGTACCATTCGTGATGCTCCATGTAACACTCTTGTTCGTGGCATTGGCCGGGGTGACTGTTGCCGTCAGGGCCAATGTGCCGTTATCCCGGGTGATGGTAGTTGCTCCGCCCTCACCTGCGACTGTAATACCTGTAACCGGTATAACCTGACCACTGATGGTAATATCCAACTGACCATATACACCACTGCCGTCATTAGATGTCGCCCTCGCTGTAACAGTACCGTCGGCAACTGCTGTAACTACTCCGGAAGAGTTGATTGTTGCCTGACCTGTACCGTTCGTGATGCTCCATGTAACACTCTTGTTCGTGGCATTGGCCGGGGTGACTGTTGCCGTCAGGGCTAATGTGCCGTTATCCCGGGTGATGGTAGTTGCTCCACCCTCACCGGTGACTGTGATTCCTGTAACCGGTATGACCTGACCACTGATGGTAATAACCAGCTGACCGTAAATGCCACTGCCGTCATTAGCTGCCGCCCTCGCTGTAACAGTACCGTCGGCAACTGCTGTAACTACTCCGGAAGAGTTGATCGTCGCCTGACCTGTACCGTTCGTGATACTCCAGGTAACACTCTTGTTAG
>WXFE01000295.1 GCA_009881065.1 Bacteroidales bacterium
GAGGCAGGCAGGGGTGGAACTGAGTTCCACCCACTACGTACATTATTGACAGATTGTGATATCATTACATTTCATGTTCCCCTCACCCGCGAAGGTGATGACAAAACATTCCACCTGGCAGACCGGGATATCCTTTCGCGGCCTGGCAGGCAGAAAATCATCATCAACTCATCGCGCGGCGAGGTGGTAGACAATCTTGCGCTGCGTGAAGCGCTGAAGTCGGGCAGAGTGCGCGGCGCCGCCCTTGACGTATGGGAAGGGGAGCCGGCTGCCGACCCGCAGCTGATTGAA
>WXFE01000296.1 GCA_009881065.1 Bacteroidales bacterium
TTTTATTTCTGATTTTGACAGCTTTCCGAGATCTTTCAAAATTCTTTGTTTGTAGATGGTTCTGATCTGATCAAGTACAACCCGTCCGGTTTTATTATCATGTTTGATATCAATCCGGGTTTCGGGGAACCAGCCTGATCCTGCCGGTTAACTGACCGGATAGTGTTATGAAGTTTATAAAAGCTGAACAACTGATTGCTCAGGCCATTAATACCTTGTAAAATTAATATACAAATTACACTATATAAATATAATT